>CAZGTW010000111.1:0-3871 GCA_964528815.1 uncultured Actinomycetota bacterium
TCTGACTGGCAATATGTGCACACAGGGCTCATATAAATATTTTCACGGTAAAGTCCTGATTCTTCAAGCTGCTTTTTTGCTATATATTTAATATCGGCAAAAAGTTTTCCATCCTTTAATTGAAAAGCTTCAGGATAAGATACAAAATTATCCTTGAAATCACTATTTACACTGTAATGGCACTTGCCAATACCCGGGCCGGCAGTTGCCAGTAAACCCGATGGTTTTATATCAAATGTTTCTTTAAGGTTAAAAACAGCCTTTTCTATAATATTTCCCGCAAGCCCTTTCCAGCCGCAATGAAGCAGGCAAACCGCACGAACCCCATTTCTAACCGGAGAATATATTATGACCGGCAGGCAATCTGCTACAGTTATTGTAAGGTATGCGCCGTTTAAGGCAGTGATAAGCCCATCAGTTCCATCTATAAATTTACCATACTCATTTCTCCAAACGACAGCAGTTCTGCTGCCATGTATTGAGTTAACGCTTATAACTTTATCTGCAGGTATGCCTGTTTTACTGAAAAAAGTTTTTCTGTTTAAGAATGCTTCTTTATCCCTTTCAGGGTTTTGCCCGAGCTTCATATTACCGTCTTTGCGATGCGACATTGCAAGGAAAAGCCCTGTAAACTTCGATTTAGCAAGTGGAGTGAAATCATTGCTCATTTAACTACCTGATGGTTCATACGTAGTGACTTTTTTTATATAAGGATTATTTTTATGAAGTTTTTGTTTTTATCTGCTTTCCTGTTTTTTAGCCCTTATTGAAAGTAACAGCGATCTCATAAAGAAGCCCAGCCCCACTGCAGTTATTATATGGCCCACTCCAGCTATATATGAGAGTGAATTAAAATCAATACCTGTCACATCCAGAATACCCCTGCATGCCATGGCCAGTATGCTAATCAAAAGCCCAATATTATAAATCACCAGAAATACTTTATAAGATTTGTGATTGGATAAATCAAATATCCTGTCAAGCACAATTATGATTATAAAAAATAAAAATCCCAGGCTGAGGATGTGCGGATGGACAAAACTTAACGCAGTACTGCCCTTAAAATCCATTATCTTTGTAAATTCCCTGTAGAACACTCCAAAAGAAAGCCCGAAGATAAGGTAGAATAGTGAAAACCAGAATGCTTTTTTCATAAAATAATCCCTCCTGCTTTTTTTCAAGTAATATTATTTTTAAACGATATTCTTAAATGCCTGTATTACTTTCCAAACAGACCTGATATACTGCTGTAAATCTTTTTATAATTTTCAAACTTATCAATATATCTTTCCCTGATTTTTTTGTCCGGTTCAAACCTGTCTTTTACCCTGACAAATTTTGAAATCGCTTCGTTTAAAGTAAATTTCTTTGTACCTATGCCTGCAAGCATCATTGAAGCAAGGCAGCCTGCCTCTGTAATATCCATCCTCAAAATCGGGCTGTCTATCAGTGAGGCTTTTAGTTTGAGTTCATAATCAGACTTGGAGCCACCGCCTGTGGCCCGAAGTTCTGTGATTTTTATGCTGCTTTTTTTTACAAGCTCAAGGTTAAAACATATTTCAAAAACAAGTCCCTCGACCAGGGCCTTGAAAATATCTGCTTTCGTTGTGCTGAGGTCAAGCCCTAAAATCGAACCCTTTGCTACCGGATCAAAGTAAGGGGTGCCAGTCGCTGAAAAATATGGCAGTGTCAAAATCCTGGACGGCTCGTAAGTAAGGCTTGAAGAAAGCTCCCTTATTGTCTGGTTCTGGCCATCTGCAATATTGTCCCTGAACCATTTGACCACGCTTCCTGAAGAAAGATTATATGCAAGTGTAATATATTTATCCTTAACCCCATGTGCCTGGCAGCCGAAATTATACTTTAACATTTCTGCATTGGTAATAGCTTCTTCCATGCAGACATTGACACATTCTACTGTGCCCATCCCGTCAGCAGAAATCCCGCCGGTTATCGCACCTGTACCATAAGCTGCGCAGGGCTGGTCATGGCATCCTGAGACCACAAATACTCCCTCCTGGAATCCCAGCTCAGAAGCAACTTTATCGCTAATCGTACCCAATATTTCACCCGAGTCTACCGGCCTGGAAAAAAGTCCGGGATCAATCCCGAATTCGGTCAAAAAGCTCTCATGCCACATTTTTTTTCTAACATCAAAGAAAAGTGTCCTCGATGCCAGTGAATAATTTATCCTTGGCTCCTGGATACCAAGCTTATGTGCAAGAATCTCATCAGTAAACAGGATCTTTTTTGTTCTTTTATAGATATCGGGCCTGTTATTTTTTATCCATATTATTTTATTTAAGGGACACATAAAACCGGGCGGATATCCAGTTATTTCAAAAAGCTCCATTGCGCTGTAGCGGGAAAGAACCGTTTCCAGTTCCTTTACGCTCCGGGCATCCGTCGAATATATTGTATTAAAAATAATATTTCCATTTTCATCAAATGGCGTCAGGCCTTCTCCAAAAGTCGAAACCGAGAGCGCAGTAACAGGGTCCTTTTTAACTGCAGGATTGGAGTTGACATTTTTAAGGACCCCAAGTATCGTGTCCCACTGGGCAGGCGTATCAAACTCCACCCAGCCGGGTTGCGGGAAAAGAAGGTTGTATTCCCGGTAATCAGAACCGAGGATGTTTCCGTCACTGTCAAAGGCTATTGCTTTTGTACCTGTTGTTCCAATATCTATTCCCATCAAACTCATATGTTTTTTCCTCCAATCCTGCTGTATTTAAAACAACTATTTTTTCATGCTCTTTAAAAGTATCATTTCTATTTCTCCCCTGTTGTTTTCGGGGTTAAAATAAGCATCCAGTATCTTCTCATGCGGAAGAGCCTCTATTCTTTCATTCATAATATTTAATACCATTGAATTAATTTCTATTGCCTTTATTGACGGCATTCTTTCCGGATTAATATCTATGCCGTAATACTCTTTATAGCCTGCCATTTTGAGCACATAAAGCATTGCTTCAGCCTGCTGCCATTCTATAACGCCTGTATTTAAATCCTGGTCATAGTTGCCGAGCGGCTGGCTGTTCCAGTGGGTATTAAATAGCCTGCCCTCACGAAGGCATCTTGCAATTGCATAAGGAGTGTCTTCAAAACCCATCCTTATATGGCCTATCTCTGGCTGCATTCCCATAAGTGGTATTCCCTTTGCAAGTATGTCCCTGTTAATCCTGTTTTTTAACCTGGATTCAATGTCCTTGCATGCAATAAGCCCGTCAGCAGTTGTCCTGTAAATATTGTTGGGGGCCGGCTCATAAGGCTTTGGTTCTATTGCACATATAACACCTGGCACTTCATCCATTGCTTCAGCAACTGCACCTTCGAAATTGTCCCACATGTCTGTAAATACGGTACCCAATGAGTAGGTGTAGCCGTCTATTCCCGGCCATATTCCTGCATGATGAAGGTTTTTATCTTTTGCAAATTTTAAGCAGTCGACCAGTATTTTTGTGGCTTTGTCCCTGTATTTTTTTATCGGGTTTGAAAGAGAACCGAATTCAAATTCCTTTGGATAAAAGATTGCAGGATAGCAGCTCTGAAGCACTATTCCCGCTTCCTTTTCCAGTTTCTGATAAAGGTGCCAGTTCTCTTCATTTACCTCTACAGGATAATGGGCCTCGATTGCCTTTACGCCATATTTTGCCATATCTGCAGCCATTTCAATTCTTTCAGCAATAGTCTTGGGCGCAACATATGCTTCATGGAACCTGCCCCCTCCCGGTGCAAAATACCATATGCCGACAGAGAGCTTAAGGTCAAGTTTAAAGCTTTTCATGTGCTTAAGAAGTGCATCCCTGTCCATTGTTTTTTTCTGGTAGCTGGTATCAGTCATTTTGTCAGCCATTTTTAACTCCCTTTT
>CAZGTW010000112.1:0-3851 GCA_964528815.1 uncultured Actinomycetota bacterium
AACTTTATATTCGGTATCTCAATCACATCAAGGGCCCTGGTGGAATTAAGGGGTATGGTTTTTTCAGAGACATCGGTGCCTGCACTTCCTACTATTACCTTGTTTTTTAATGCAGGGTGTTTTTTTGAATAAATATTTTTAAGAAGGTAAGAGGCAATTGCTTCGGCAATATAGCTTCTGCATGTGTTGCCGCTGCAAATAAAATTAATATGTATGACTTTCCTCCTTGAAAAGCTGTTTCCGGAAAGATATGACTTGTCTTTTGCGCTGCTGTTATTTGACATCTTTATTAATTATATCCATTCCTGTGACTTTGCTTATATGTTCTGTGCTAAGCGTCCCTTCCCTTAGCAATAACGGTTTTGGCCCTGTAACATCAAGCATCGTTGAAGCAATTATCCCTGAGTCTGTCCCGGGATCAAGTAATATATCTGCTTTGCCTGTAATTGAGGCTGCTACTTCCTTCAGACCGGCAGGGATATCAGAAGAACCCGAGATTGTTGCGCTTGTAGAAACAACCGGGCCACATTTTCTGACAATTTTTTTAAGCAATGGCAGAGGGTCAAGCCTTACTGCAATACCCGGTCTGCCTTGTGTTATAAAATCGGCAAGATTCTTATTTCTTTTAAAAATAAGGGTCAGGGGCTGTGCCTCCTTTGAGAGCCAGAAAATGTCAATAAGCCTTTTTGCATTATGAGATATGTCCGCGGTAAGGGCACCAAGGCTTTCAATGCCGGATATTATAATGATGAAAGGCAGAAAATCGGGCCGCTTTTTTATTTTATAGATCCTCTTTATTGCAGCTTCATTATCATAGGCGCAGCTCAACCCGAAAATTGTACTTGTGGGAAGTATTGCAACACTGCCACATGAAAGCTTATCTGCTGTAATATTTATCAGTGTTTTATTAGTAAAGCTGTCAAGGCTTTCAGCCGGCCTTATCTTTAAAAGCATCTGCATCGCTTACTATTCATCACCAGTATTTATGCGCCACATGGCCTGTGCCTTTACCCAGTGTACGCTGAAAAGCGGCACAGCGATTATTACAAGAAGGGCACCCCGAAAGATTCCCTTAAGCGCATTTACTTTTTCATTTGATACCTGCAGAGCGATTTCTTCATCAACCAATTTATCTATCTGTTCCTGGGTCATGTCTGAATATTCAGGACTCTTATATACAGGCATCATGCTTGCCCTGGTCATATATGTCACTGGTTTGACATAATTAATTGAGCTGTCAAATGTCGTTACGAGCCCGACTATAAAAAGTATCACAGCAATAAGGCACATTACATAAAAATATATTTCCCTTATATAAACACGCCTTGCCATTTTTTACCCCTTTTCCTATTGAAAGTTATTTATTTTAATATTTTATGCAGTTTACAATCCGGACAAATCATATTTTATAATATTTTTCAATTTTTAAGTAATATGGTTTAAATAAAAAAAATCCTGAATTATCCCGTCACATGTCATATTTATACCTGGGGGATCCAGAGGTACTTGTTGAATTATTTAACAGGAACTGATTAATTATTGGCTAAAAAATCATGCAGCATGTTTACGGTATATAAGGGTAAATTGACCAGCCAGTCCTCTTGCCGAAAATCTGACATGGATGTACGCAATGAATATTTTGGAAAATACTTATGATGATAGCATCTCAGGCTTTTTGCCTGTAGATTTTCAGAGGCTTTAACTTCCAGCGGAAATATTTCTCCTTCTGCCTGGAAAACAAAATCTACTTCAGCAGTTCCTTTTTCTGTCGACCAATAAAATGGCTCTATATCCCTACTTGAGAATAATTGCTGAAGCACATATTGCTCTGTAAGCGCTCCTTTGAATTCTTCAAAAATCCTGCTTCCCTCCAGAAGCGTTTTAGATTCTAGACCGCTCATAGCAGAGAGCAACCCGACATCCAGCATATAAAGCTTAAATGCACCGCTATCCTGGTATGCAGAAAGGGGAATCCCCGGTTTGGAAATTCTGTTCACTTTATATATAAATCCGGCATCGAGGAGCCACTGCATGGCAATTTCAAAATCTTTTCCTCTCGAGCCTTTTTTTACAAGGCTATAAATAAATTTCCGGTTTTCCTTAGCCAGCTGTGCAGAAATTGAGCGCCACAGTAGTCTTATTCGCGGTACCATTTCATTTGGTGGATGCTTTGAAAAATCCTGTTCAAAAGAAAAAAGCAGGCTTTCCTGTATTTTTCGAACTGCAGCATAGTCCTTTGTTTCAATAAATGCACTGACAACTTCAGGCATTCCTCCTACAAAGTAATACTGTTTAAGTAAATCAATGTATTTGCTTTTAAAACTTGTAAATAAAGCAGTATCAAAATCTTTTATAGGTTTTATAACATTTTCATTTTCAACCAAACCTGCAAAATCTATAAAACTTAAAGGATAAAGATTGTAAAATTCAACCTTGCCGACAGGAAAGGAGGTTCCGGGATGCAGAGCTATTCCAAGCAGACTGCCTGCTGCAATTATAAAGTACTCGGGTGCATTTTCATAAAAATATTTCAGTGATGTTAAAGCACCGGGCACTTCCTGTGCCTCATCGAAAATAATTAGGGTGTCACTGCTGTCTATGCCGGTTCCTGCCTCTACTTGAAGACCAGTAATTATCCTTTTTATATCATAATCTGAAGAGAAGAGATTTTTCATTCTCGCATTATTCTCAAAATTAATATATGCAAATCTCTTAAAGTGGTTTTTTCCGAATTCCTTAAGAAGCCAGGTTTTTCCGACCTGTCTTGCCCCCTTTAGAATTAATGGCTTTCTTCTTCTTGAATTTTTCCATTCAATTAAGTGCTTTATTTCATTTCTGTACAAATCATTTCTCCATTTATAATCTTTAATAAAAAAACCGGTTGTAGGTTCACCAATATTAAAATAAAATGATGTTCCCGGTAAATCCTGCTAAATACTGTTTTAAAGTAATATTTATAATTATAATATTAAGAATAATACAAAAAGTCAAAGGACTTTTTGTATTTATAATACAATTACTCTTATGACTTTTGTATATTTAATACAATTTATCAGCCGACTTATTGTAAACATTAAATTCAAAACCTCTAGATTTCCTTTTTTAAGATTAGGAAAGTCAATTATATACAGAAAGTCGGTAAAAATCTTTAAAGCAGAAAATGACTTTCTCCCTTAAAACAAGTCCAATCTAAATGTCAGTTTTTCTAAGTTAGAAACTGGATTAAAGATTGGGGTAAAATCAGTATTGATTGGAAAGGGTTAATCCTAAATTACAAAAAATAATTTAACAATTTTGATTTTTACTTCCAATTTACTACAATAGTAATATTGTTGTCTTCAAAGATTATGCTGTGCAACAGTAATGCAACCTGTTATTAAAAGGAGAGTTAAAAATATGGCTGATGAACCAAAGGGAGCAAAAGATAAAACTGAAAGCGCAAAAGCACAGGAAGCTGGCCGGGACAGGCCCTCCTGGGACGAATATTTTGGTGCCATTACAAAACAGGTTGCCACAAGGGCAACGTGCCTGAGGCGCAAAGTGGGGGCAATAATCGTAAAGGACAAGAGGATACTAACTACGGGTTATAACGGCGCGCCCAAGGGGGTAAAAAACTGCCTTGAAAGGGGAGTTTGCATGCGTGAGGAAATGGGCATACCTTCAGGGCAAAGGCATGAATTCTGCAGGGGCCTTCATGCGGAGCAGAACGCAATAATCCAGGCAGCATTTCACGGTGTAAACATACAGGACAGCGTCCTTTACAGTACAACCCAGCCATGTGTCCAGTGTGCAAAAATGATAATAAACAGCGGCATAAAAAAGATATACTATTTTGTGGATTACCCTGATGA
>CAZGTW010000113.1:0-1464 GCA_964528815.1 uncultured Actinomycetota bacterium
CTTGAGCATCAGCACCGCCTGCACTGCCGGCAGGCATTTGAGTTTTGCCATCTTTTTGCAATTCATCACTGTCAGCAGGCGGTTCAGGAGTACTATTAAAAACCCTTTTTTTATTGTAATCCTCAAGAGACATTTTTCTTTTTGGCCTCCTCAAGGCTCGATTTTAATTTTTCAAGAAGGTCTATTACTTCTGCTGGCCTTTCCGGTTGTGCTTTTTCAATAGGGTTGACTTTTCCTGTTTTTATCTTTTCATCTATCATTTTTGCAATATCATCCCTGTATGTGTCGCTGTAGCCAGACGGCTCAAAAGGCGCGCTGAGCTGTTCAATAAGCATTATTGCAATATCTATTTCTTTTTGGGAAAGACCTTCCAGGGCTGGTATATTTAAATCTTTTGTCTGCCTGAAATCACTCTCAAACCTTATCTGGTTAAGCATCAGCATGTCCTGACTGCTTTTAAGCACCCCCAGATGCTGGATATTGTGGAAGACATAAGTTGCGATTCCTGCTTTTTTCGTTTTTTTTAGTGCCTCATTTAATAGTGCGTAAACTTTAGCGGCTCCCTTTTGGGGCTCTATATAATATGGCTGTTCGAAATATTTTGTATCTATTTCTGCCTCATTGACAAATGAGATTATTTCGATATTTTCACTCCGCTTTTTATATGCCTGCCTGAAATCATCATCATGCAGTATTACCTGTGAACCCTGCTGGTACTGGTAACCCCTGGCAATTTCGCTGTAAGGCACTTCCTCTCCGGTATATTTGCAGACTCTGGTGTAAGTTATTGGGCAGAGGTCCTTTTCCCTTACAAGGTGAAACCCGGGCTTTTGCTCATCTGTTGCTTTATACAGCCTTACAGGTATAAGAATCAGCCCGAAACTTATTGCCCCTTCCCATAAAGGTTTCAATTTGCTACCTCCAAACTTCAAATTTGCATTAAAGTCTTTTGTTTACTGGAAAATGCATTATTAAAATAATACAATACCAATTATTGGGGAAAGTAACAATATTTGCCCGGGCTTTCTGGATTCAATTAATTTTAACAGGGAGGTGTTTTATGTGGAAAGAATTTAAAGCTTTTGTGAGCAGGGGTAATGTGGTCGATCTTGCAGTTGGTCTTGTCCTTGGCGTCTCATTTACTGCAATAGTAAATTCTCTTGTAAACGACATTATTATGCCGCCGATTTCACTGCTTATTGGAAAAATCGATTTTTTCCGGGTGCTCCGACAGGGGAGCGTGCCGGGGCCGTATGTCTCACAGGCAGCTGCTAAAGAGGCAGGTGCAATCACATTAAATTATGGTTTTTTCATAAATACCGTCCTGACTTTTATTATTGTTGCAGTGGTCCTTTTCTTTATTGTAAAGGCTGTTAATATGTTCAGGAAAAAAGAGGCTGCTACTATAAAGTCCTGTCCTTATTGTTTTACCACGATAAACATAAATGCAACCAGGTGCCCGAA
>CAZGTW010000113.1:1564-3845 GCA_964528815.1 uncultured Actinomycetota bacterium
ATTTAATAGTCTCGACAAGTTTTGCAACGATTTCAGGGTCAAACTGGGTGCCTGCGTTTTGCATTATTTCTTCCATGGCTTCTTTTTTTGAAACTGCATCACGGTATGGCTGGCTGTTTGTCATTACATCATAAGCATCTATTATTGAGATTATCCTTGACTCGATTGGTATGTCGTCACCTTTTAGCCCCTGTGGATATCCTGTGCCGTCGTACCATTCATGGTGTGAAAGCACCAGGTCTGCAATGTGGGCAAGCTGGGGGCTGGATTCACATATGCTGAACCCGATTTCAGGATGCCTCTTTATTATGTCCCATTCCCTTTTTGTGAGTTTGGATTTCTTAATAAGCAACTCATCAGAAATTGCAATTTTACCAATATCATGAAGAGCGGCGCAGAGAGAAAGATTGTCAAGCTCGCTCTGTGAAAGATTGAATTTTTTACCGACTTCGACTGCCAGAGCCCTCATCCTTGTCGTATGGTTCTCGGTCTCAAAACTTTTTTCAAACAGGGTTTTTGTAAGTGAAGAGATAATAGAGCTGGAGATGCTTTTTTTCTCAAGCAGTTTGCTCTTATACATATTGTCCTCAGCTTCGCTTATAATGGCATTTATATCCTGGTTTTCGTTTTCCTTTGATGCAAGGCCCAGCGATATGCTTATCGGTATTTTATACTTTGACGTTTTCCTGCATGCATCCCTTATCCTGTCAACAATTTCAGAAGCATAATCTTTTGGTGTCTGGGGCAGTAAAATTGCAAATTCATCTCCGCCCCATCTTGAGATTATATCTTCTTTTCTGCAGAAGCTTTTCATGAGATTGGCGACATTTTTTAACAGCGTATCTCCTTCCTTGTGGCCGAAAGTATCATTTATCAGTTTTAAGCTGTTCACATCGCCCATTATAAAGCTTAAAGGCAGCTGCCTTTTTGTATTTAATCTTTTAAGTTCCTCTTCAAAATATGCCCTGTTATAAAGATCTGTCATACTGTCGTGGAAGGAAAGATATTTTATTCTTTCTTCTGCAATTTTCCTTTCAGTTATATCCCTTGCAATGCCGTCAATGGCAATTACTTCTTTTTCGGGATTATAAATAGGTGATATGTTCTGTTCGGTCCATACCACATTTCCGTCTTTTGTTATCCACCTGATTTCAAAAGGTTTGTTAAACCCTCTTGCAGATGTTGCCAGCTCCATAAGCATGGAGTGGTCATCCGGGTGAACCATCTTAAAAATAAGTTCGGGGTCATTATAATTATCCTGCGCAGTGTAACCCGTCAGCTTTTCTATTGAAGGGCTTAAGTACTCGCATGCCACTGAAGGCTTTAGTCTTACCCTGAAAATTACATCTGTTGCGTTTTCTGCAAGCATGCGGAACCTTTTTTCATCGGCCTTTAACTTAAGCTCCATTGCCTTCTTTTCAGTGATATCCCTGCCGACGCAAATAATCGATGAGATCTTGTTCTTTTTATTTAAAACTGCCCTGTTTGACCATTCGACCCACTTCAGCCCGTTTTTTGTAATAACTCTTTGTTCAGAAATGCTTTTATGCGGCGGCAGCGAAAGTGATTGAAGGGAAGCAGAAACTGTATCTTTATCTTTCCTGTGGACAAACCGCAGAAAATTCTTACCCAGTATATCTTCTTCTGCCCGGTTGTAGAACTCACAGAATGAAGGGCTGATGAAAATATAATTGGCATCAGGGTCAAGTTTTACAATGAGGTCGGCCTGGTTCTCAACAAGCAGCCTGTATTTTTCCTCGCTTTCTTCTAATTTTTCTTCCGCCTGCTTTCTTTCAGTGATATCTTCACCGGAACTCAGCGCTGCGGTAATATTTCCCGTTTCATCTTTTATAATTGTATTTTTCCAGGAAATTGTCCTTTCCTCACCGCTTTTTGTAATGACATTGTTTTCGTAAGACTCAGGGAACTTCCACTCTCCTGAAATGAATTTTTTAAATTTTGATTTCAGGTCTTTTGCGATTTTTTTAGGTATGAAATTGTCAAACCAGTTCATGCCTATGATTTCACTTTTTTTGCATTCAAGCAGCTCACGCCCGCGGCGGTTTATCAGGGTTACTTTACCTTTTTTATCCAGAACAACGATTATTACTGCTGCGATATCAAGATAATTCTGGGAAATGGATACCTGTTTCTCGTATTCACTGTAAAAGGTCACGTCTTCGATAATACAGAGCATCCCATTGAAACTGCGGTTCCTGACCATCGGGATCAATTCCAGGGACTTGAATTTTGTCTTGCCATTATTGCCGCCGAAAGGAAT
>CAZGTW010000114.1:0-3791 GCA_964528815.1 uncultured Actinomycetota bacterium
CTGTGCTGGATTCCCCCGGCACAGGTTTTTTTTCTTGGAAAATATTCTTTTTCTATGATAAGTGTCTTTATATTATCTTTTGCAAGATAATATCCCAGTAAGCTGCCTGCCGGGCCGCAGCCGGAGATAATGACATCATAAGTTTTATTCATCAGCAAAATAATTAATAGAAAATAAAAAACTTCTAAACAGTTTTTATTTCTTCCTGTAATCTGATATATATATCATTCCATATGGATCGCGGCCTGCAAGAAAATCTGCAGCCCTCATTGCTGGAATCAGGCCTTCAATCAGCGGGTCTGTTATAGGTGCAGTCAAACCGTTAATAATGGACATTGACATAAAATGAATATTAAGAAGCTCCCTGTTCGGCATACCAAAACTTATATTTGATGCGCCCATTGTAGTAGCGACACCAAACTCTGCAACTACCTGCCTCATTGTTTCCAGGGTTATCCTTGCTGAATTTGTATCCGTTGAAGCAGTCATTACCAGGCAATCCACAACAAGGTCCTCTCTCTTGATACCGAGCGAGTCTGCCCTTGTAATTATTTTCCTTGCCACTTTTACCCTTGATTCAACGTCATTTTTTATGCCATCGGAATCCATTGTAAGGCAAACTACAGCGCTTCCGGTTTCCTTGACCATTGGCAGCACTTCTTCCATGGATTCTTCCTTGCCATTTACGGAATTAATAAGCGCTTTATAAGGATATACCTCAAGGGCAGCCTTTATTGCCTTTGGGTTTGCAGAGTCAATGCAGATCGGTTTGTCTGTTACTTCCATTACTGTCTTTATTGCAAGGGGCAGCATTTCGATTTCATTGACGCCAACTGCTCCGACATTGACATCAATAATATGGGCCCCTGCTTCTGACTGCTTTATTGCATCGCTTCTGACTATATCAAGCTTCCCAAGCCTCAGCTCTTCAGCGAGAGCCTTTCTTCCAGTAGGATTTATCCTCTCAGCTATTATTACTGTGGGCAAACCCTGGCCGAATTTTACTTCGGTATTTTTTCCGGTAACAGTAGTTATCATTTTTTTGTTTTCCTTTCTGGCTGTTTTTATATACCTTTATTTTATAAATGCATTTTGTATATGCGTAAAAAGTTCTGAAGGAACAAATCATCGATTTGGGGCGTTGCAAAAGATACCCTGATATATCCCGGTATGCCGAGGTTTTCGCCCGGCCTTACAATAAAACCGTTTTTTAAAAGCCCGGTTACGATTTCTGCGCTTTTTTCTCCAGTTTTTATAAGCATGAAATTTGCATGTGTACTTACAAAGCCAATGCCCTCTTTTTCCAGCAAAGCACAGAACTTTTCTCTTTCTTTTTTAATTGCATCCCTGATTTTGTCTATATATTCTGTCTGCTCTATTGCTGTTGCAGCCGCCTTCTGAGCAAGTGAGCTGATATTAAAAGGCATCCTTATCCTGTTAAGGTTGCGTATCACATCCTCTGATGCTATCCCGTAACCTATCCTCAATCCTGCAAGGCCATATATTTTTGAAAAGGTCCTGAGCACAACCAGGTTGGGCATCTTTGCAGCATACGATATGGTGTCATATCTGTCTTCATCGCAAAGATACTCATAATATGCCTCATCCATTACAATGAGTACATCCTGCCTTACTGTTTCCATAAGGTATTCAAACTCGCTTTTTGTTATTATTGTGCCGGAAGGATTATGCGGGCTTGCAACAAAAACGATCTTTGTTTGCCGGTTTACTGAGGAGGCTATTTTTTTTACATCCTGCTTAAATCCCGCAAGCGGAACCTTGACTGCCGAGCCCCCGCATTTAAGCGCAGATTTTTCATATATCAGAAAATTCGGGTCCGCAGTCACGATATTGTCGCCTTTATCTACAAAACAGTCGCATATCATCTCTATTATCTGGTCGGTGCCGTTTCCCATTATTACATTATCTGGCCCGATGCCATAATGAGCCGCAATTTTTTGCCTTACTTCCCTTGCATCACTGTCCGGATAATAATTCACTGTCCCGATATTTTCAGAAAGTATTTTTTTTACGGCATCACATGGCCCGAACAGGTTCTCATTGGATGCCAGCTTATATACCTGGCTGATATTATAGGCAGCTTTTATTTCTTCTATTGTTCGCCCTGCCACGTATTCCGGCAGTTCATTTAACCACTTTTTTATCTGGGGCCTCATCTTTAAACCTTACCTTTATTGAATTATTATGTGCAACCAGGTTTTCATAACCTGAAATGCATTCTATATATTTCCTTTCGGCAGCAAGCATGTCCCTGTCATAAAATGCCACGCTGCTTTTTTTGCAGAAATCATAAACCCCGAGCGGTGATGAAAACCTTGCATTACCGCCTGTAGGAATCACATGGTTGGTACCGCATATATAGTCGCCGACAGCAACGGGAGTATAATTACCCATAAAAATCGCGCCTGCATTTCTTATATCTTTAAGTATGGCTTCAGGGTCGCTTACTGCAATTTCAAGGTGCTCAGGGGCAATGGCATTGCTTAACTTTATGAGAAAATCAATTTCCGGATTAAATATTATCCTGCAGTTTTTTTCAAGCGCGCTTACTGTGACTTCCCTGTTAAAATCACTGCCGTACAGTCCCTGCAGTTTTTCTATCTGCAAATAAACCTGTGAAATTGTATCACTTGCAAGTTGAATGTCATTTGAAAGAAGTATGCTTCTTGCATCAGGGTCATGTTCTGACTGTGACAGCAGGTCCGCTGCAATAAAGACAGGGTCGGCACTTTTGTCAGCTATTATAAGAACCTCGCTCGGACCCGCAAGACTGTCAATTCCAGTTATTCCATAAACAAGTTTTTTTGCAACTGTGACATATATGTTTCCGGGACCGGCAATTTTTTCCACTTTTTTAATAGTTTCTGTACCATATGCAAGCGCAGCAATTGCCTGCGCGCCGCCGGCTTTATAGACTTCATTTATGCCGAGCTTTGCAAAAAGGTAAAGAAGCACCTCGTTTATGCTTCCATCTTTTTGGGGAGGGGTAAACACTGCAATCTCTCTAACACCTGCCACATGCGCCGGAACAAAAGTCATAAGCACTGAAGAAGGGTAGATATATCTTCCTCCCGGAATATACATGCCGGCTCTTTCAATGCTGGACATAATCTGGCCGAGTTTTTTACCATTTTTGGGCATTATATACCATGATTCTGGCTCCCTTTCAAACTGGGCCCTGTGGTATTGCATCAGGTTTTCATAGGCAATATCAAGCGCTTTTACAAGTTCGGGATACATTTCTGTCACTTTTTTAGCAGCCGAAGAAACTTCCTGTTTGCTTACCAGGATATCACCTATGCTTGCCACATTTCGCCCTTCATATTTTCTGCAAAATGAAAGAAGCGCCTTATCACCGTTTTTTCTGACATCTTCAATTATTGAAGACACGACTGAGACAACTGCAGGGTCAAATGATACTTCCCTTTTAAGAAGGTAGCTGACATCTTCTATGCTTGAAGGTTTTTCTACTTTTAAAAAATCATATTTCATATCAGTAATTTAAAAACAAACTGTATTTGCTGAAATATCCCTGTTAATATATTAAAAAAAACTGATAAATACAAGAATAATGGATACTCTTTCAAACAATAAAAGCATGGCGGTAAAGAAAAAAATGCTCTTTCATGTATGCTGTGCAAATTGCATGCTTTACCCGGTCTCAATGCTTTCTGCTGATTATGATATTACTCTGTTTTTTTACAATCCCAATATAGGCCCCAAACAGGAATATAAAAAAAGGCTGGAAAGTGTAAAGAGAGCATCAGCAT
>CAZGTW010000115.1:0-3785 GCA_964528815.1 uncultured Actinomycetota bacterium
TTATAATGAAGTTGCAGCCAATATAATAGATGAATCAAAGTTTATGGAAAAAGGCCCCCCCTGTTGCCTCATCTAAAAAAGTACTCGAAAGACATTCGTTGCCTCATATAAAAAGGTACTCCAAATATATCAGGTAAGGATATACCCGTAAGGCTCCTCATATATTGCTGCATCCTTCTCTACTTTCTGTTTTAAGACATTAAGCTTGAGTAATTTCTTTTGCAATCCCGACATAATCCTTTTAAGCTCGGCTGGATTTAAGCTGTCATACTCCAGCTTAAGTTGTACCTTTATTTTATCATCAATATACTCTGACTCAAGAACTCTCCTGAAAGGAGTTTTTGCCTCATCATATTTTTTTGTAACTTTACTGCCTACCCTTGTCTTTAAGATGAGCTTTGTAACCGGAATAAAAAAGTTATTGTACCGGCCAAGATATGCGTAGAACTCATTTAAAAGGTCAAGCTCCTCTTCAGTGTCATATCTTAGATAACCTACATTTCTTCTTACCACCGAATAGTTCTTCTGCTCCACAAAGCAGGAGTCATTCTTTCTGTATGGTCTTGATCTTGTAAATGTAATTTTATTTTCTATGCAGTATCTTAGCATAATTGAGTTAATAAATTCAGATCCGTAGTACCATTGGAATAAAAGGCCATAGTCAGGCAAAATCCTGTAAAATATTTAAGTAGTAAGAAAACTTAAATAAAAGGAGGCCCAACTATGACCAAGCATATTGTATATGTTGGAATAGACATTGCCAAGGCAAGAAATGATGTTAGGGTGGAATTCCCAGATGGTAAAATACAGAGGTTTACGGTGGTAAACAGAAAAGAAGATTATGACAGGCTGGCTAAATACCTTAAATCATTGGAAGATGATTGCCAGATAGGACTGGAAGCAAGTGGAAACTACCATAGACCACTGGCTTACTATTTACAGAAAAAGGGGTTTAAAGTGTATCTTGTCTCTTCTTTGGCATTGGCCCGCACCAGGGAGGCCATACATAATTCCTGGGATAAAAATGATCCTAAGGATGCTCAGGTAATAGTACATCTGTTAAAGACCGGAATAAAACAGCGGTACTATGATACCTTCCTTAATGGTTTCCAGGATACCGAGGAGCTTTCAAAAACCCATTATCAGGTATCACTTGCCAAGATGAAGATCCAGCACAGCCTACTGACGCATTTCCTTCCCCTGTATTTTCCTGAAGCAGAAAAATATTTCTGCAGCACCCGGGCAGTCTGGTTCTCAAAAGTTCTATACCATTTTCCCAGTCCTCACCACATAGGCGAGATGGGACAAGATAAGTTTGTAGAAAAAGCCTGGGATATTGTGGGGCGAAAGGTTTGTAAGGAAGAGTTCTTAAAAGATTTCTACAAAACTGCCAAAAACAGCATAGGATTGCCTGTAGATAAGGATTCCTGCGCATTAAAGATGTTTAAAAGGACCCTGAAGGAACATTACGATTTATGCATCAAAAGACAGGAGTTGGAGGACCTGGCGCACCAGAAGTTAAAAGATGACAGAGTCTATAAAATACTGAGGACAGTGCCGGGCATTGGACCAATACTTGCACTTACCATTATTTCTGAGACAGGAGAATTTGGTAGGTTTAAACACTATCGCCAATACCTTAAGTTTTGTGGACTTGACCTATCAACCTGTCAGTCCGGGCAGTTTAGGGGACAGTCCAAGCTGTCCAAACGGGGAAACCGCAGACTGCGCTGTGCTTATTGGTTTGCCTCAACAGTGGCTGTACGTATGAGAGAAAATACCTTTAGAAAAAAATACAGCCGCTATATTCAAAATGATCCGGACAATGCTGATCTCAAACGCAAGGCAGTTATAGCCACCGCGGCAAAGATGGCAAGGGTCTGTTTTGGTCTAGTAAAGAATTTGAAGGAATACCGTCCTTATTATGATGAAGATATACCAAGTGGAGAAATCCGTTCACTGTGCGTCCGTTGAGGCCTGATGGACCTCGTAGATAATGGTAGGATCTTCCACTTGGTAGCTATTTTGTTTTAGGTACAGTAAAGACCTTATGATTTAAGGATTTTGTGTTACTATGGTTAAAAAGCTGCCCTTACTGATAAGTGGAAAACACTTGGTATTAAAACAGAATAACAGTCTTTTGCATGGATGAATATTGACTTAAGACTTAGTACGTTGTCAGAATCAATTCCATCTATTTCAAATGGAAACCTGTCTGAAACTATCTTAATTGCCCTAAATACATGCTTCTGGGCCTTATTTTTGCAGGCTGCAGTTTCATCCCAGCATGTGGCTATATCAGTAAAATTTAGGCTCTGGGCATAGTCTCCAGTGACAACTCCGCCATCATGGCCCACAAGATCTGCCTCTACAAAGCCTGGCTTTTTCTCATCCCAGTCCGAAAAGGTCCTAATAGGAATGGCCTTTTTAAGAAGGGACCCAGGCTTTGTTGTGCCGGACCTACCCTTACCTATCCTGTAGCGGTCCTTTTCAGGTTTCAAAAGTCTATCTATGGTGGAAGCTGAAATTTTTAGTAGCTTTTCTCTTACTGCGGGGCTAAGTGTTATTTCTCCATGAGCCTCAAGCTTTTCTACTGCCTCGGCCATAAAGGGGGTAAGTCTTTTTGAACAGATAAAGTCAAAGATTGTCCATATCTTCTTTAAGGCCAGAAATACATCATAGCCATAGATTTTATCTCTTTTCCTTTTTGTCTTCTTTTTTTTACCAATGACATATTTTATCTTCTTGCCGTCCACTCTGCTGTATCCTATAACTTTTCCGGCTTTGAGCCTCAGTATTCTCGCTGCATAATTTCTGTTGTAGCCGATGGTGGCAGTAAATTCATCCAATATCTTTGTCTTGGCCTTTTTAATGGTTTTGCTATATCTGTCTTGAATTTCTGCTGTTAGTGCTTTTTTCTCTTTCATTGTCAACATTGCCTCTTTTCCTCCTCTATATCAAAGAAGATGTTTCTTCTCTTAGAATATAGAGGTTTGTAGCTATTTATTAAAATAATTTCGAGTACTTTTTTAAATGACGCAACGATACAATTTGGAGTACTTTTTAGGTGAGTCAATTCGTATATTTGGAGTACCTTTTTATATGAGGCAACGAATTCTTTCGAGTACTTTTTTAGATGAGGCAACAGGGAGCTCATATAATAGCAGCTCATATAAAGAGGCTTCTGGATATTAGGAAAGAATTAAAAAAGATACAGGATGTTCTGGAAGATCTTGTTAAAGTTTCTTCCTACCACTCTCTTACCTCTATTCCCGGCATAGATATTGTTACTGCTGCAAAGATAATCTCAGGTGTTGCCAATATCTCCAGGTTTTCTTCTGCATCCAAGTTGGCTAAATTCTGCGGCATTGCGCCTTCAGAGAGAAGTACCGGGAAAAAGAGAAGATATGAGAAATCAAAGTATGGGAACAAGTCGCTACGTTCTGCTATCTACTTTATTGCTCTTTCCCATATTAGCAGGACCAGAGACGGAATGGATAAGAATCCAATCTCGCGTGCCTACTTCCTTAAAAAGATCTCCGAGGGAAAGACAAAGAAGGAAGCTTTAACCTGTCTTACCCGGAGGCTTGTAGGTATTATCTTTGCCGTTATGAGAGATAGGAGCATATATAATTTTTCAAAGAGTAGATTTACAAAACAGCATGACGCTAAACTAAATATAGCAGCTGCTTAGCAAACTTTTTTATATTTATTTTTGATTGTTCTTTGATAATTCAAATAATTTTTTTCTTTAATCATTTACATAGAATGACTGGGATATATGC
>CAZGTW010000116.1:0-3705 GCA_964528815.1 uncultured Actinomycetota bacterium
CCCATGCAGTAATATATGAGGCATCCCTGGAATCAGGATTACCAAATTTTCCGTTAATAGGCACAATTAAAAGGTCGATGGCTTTATCGATATTTACAAGCTGGGGCAGATCAGGGCGATAGCAGGTATCGCTTGTAAAATAAATTTTTTTATTGCTTATTTCTATAATTATGCCTATACAGTCAGGCGAATACTGGCCATGATCAGCAAACACACCCCATAGGTCAAGATTCTTGAACTTAAGGTGGCCCCCTCTGTTAAGGCACAGTAGCCTGTCGCTTTTAACGCCCAAACCGCCGGCCTGTTTCATTACAGATTCCGGACCAATAAGAACAGTTTTGGTACTATTGTTAATAAAACCATTTATTGAGCCAGTATCCAGGTGATCCCCATGGTCATGAGTTGCAATAAGATAATTAAGGTCAAGGTCTTCTGCTCTTAATGGCGGCGGCACAAGCCTTTTAAATTCGTCCCTTTCATTTTTACATGAATCAGAAAGATAAAGGTCAATTCCGATAGTATAATTGCTATCCTTAATTATATAGCCCATTCCGCCTGCCCAGTAAACTGCCAACTCATTGCCGGTAATCTTTTTATTTTTAATCCTTTCATTTAAACTATCCACAAATATTCTCCTGCTGTGAATTTTATAAATAATTCAGAAAAAATAATTCAGAAAAAAAACCATTAAAAAACCTGTTATTAACAAACTGGTATAACAAACTTTTAAAAACAAAACATTAAAAACCAGGTATCATTGAAAACAACCCGTTAAGATATACGGTAAAAAATTAATTAAGGCTGGTTCAAACAATACTTGATTATCCCGGGCATTTCTTCTTTGATATAAGCAGGGCAATTCATATCAGAAGTCCAGGGCCCCATTTCTTCGACGAAAGGTTTTATGGCACTAAAAGTCACGGCGCCTCTGGTGGCTGCATCTATCATTGCAACCCTGCCCCTTATGGTATTATGCTCAAAGGGTTCCTGCTTGTAAAGCGGGCTGTTGTTTTTGCATAAATGGCATTTAACGCACAATGTTACAAGCTTAGAAATATCCTTATGCCCATCCAGGGCAGGGGGTATTTCCATCGAGCCCTCCTTGATGTCAATTACTTTACCGGGGTTTAAAATACCCTTCGGGTCAAATGCGCCCTTTATTGTCTTTAAATAATTGCCGGTCTGAGGCCTGATTTTATCCTGGCCTCTTCCAAGGAAAAATCCTACTGCATGTTCGCCGCTGTAGCATCCGCCCTGTTTTTCCACCCAGCTGTCAAATTCCCTTATTACTTCCCTTGCCTTTAACTTGTCTTCCATCTCATCCCTTACAATAAAGCTCGGATGCAGGTTCCCGTCACCTGCATGGCCGTAAATAATAAGCTCAATACCTGCTTTCTTTGCAAGTTCCCTCATTTTTTTAATTCCCTCTGTCAGCTTGCCAAGGGGCAAGACCGGGTCAAACTGTATTATTACCGGTTTGTTCCTGTCGGCTTTTGCAAGTGCTCCAAGGGCGCTCCGTCTCTCGGTATATAGCTCATCTGCCTTAGCAGGGTCATTGGTATAGACAAGCTCCAAAGGGTTTAATTTCTGGAGTATTAAAACGAGCTTTTCCATCTTCTCTTTTGAATCCTGCTTTGAACCAGAAGTCTGTAAAAGAAGCAGCATGCTGTCGCCTTTTATATTAAGGCAGGCAAGCATTTTTGAATCCATATATTCAAATGAATACAGGTCTATCCTGTTTTTGGCTACCTCTTCATGTATTGTCTGCAATACTTCTTCATTATTAAAACTGCATCTTACGGTCCATATATCTTCAGGTAAAAACTCACACCTCAGGGTTATTTCTGTAATAACTCCCATTGTCCCTTCTGAACCTAAAAAAAGCGAAGTTATATCAGGGCCCGTGCTCTGCTTTGTAAGTGCGGCGCCTGTTGAAAAGAGGTTTCCGTTGCCGTCAATTACTTTCAGGGATAAAAGGTAATTCTTGAAAGTGCCTTTTGACATTCCCCATGTACCCCCGGCAGCTTCTGCAATATTTGCCCCGAGTGTCGATATAAGGTGGGAAGCAGGTGCCACAGGAACTATCATTCCATAGGATTTCAGGTGCTCATTTAACTGTGCGCATGTAATGCCCGGCTGCGCTACTACAGTTTTGCTTACTGTATCAACAGATTTTACTGAACGCATCCTTAAGACATTTAAAAGTATGCCGCCTGATGCAATTGCACCGCCAGACAGGCCTGTAAGGCCGGCGCCTGTTATTACCGGGATATTATGTTCTGAAGCAAATTTTATTATTTTTATAATCTCATTATCATCAGCGGGATATACTATTACATCCGGTTTGGAACGGTAAAGGGTCGCATCGCCAAATGTGTAGGCATGATACTGTGCCATATCGGGGGTTATTACATATTTTTCGCCGACAATTCCAGCCAGCTTGCCGGCTATTTCTTTATAGTTATGAATCAACTTGTAATCCTCTCCTTGTAAAATAATGTTATTCTGTTTAAGTCACATAAGGGACTGTAAAAAATAGTAAAACGATATATCAAATTATATTTTTTACCCTTTAAAAAGTCAATTATGCAACTGCAATTTATTGCAAAAGATAGCAGCTCTATTGCCGCGGTTTCATCATGCTTTGAGCTTTATAACAACACAGGAACAGGGTTATGTAAGCCTTATCTGGATCAAATATAAATCAATATTAAATTATTGAACCTTTTATTTAAACTTTTCTGCAGCACCTTTAAGCGCAGCTACCGCAGGAAGCTCCTCGCCAGATAGAAACCTTACCATGGCTCCCCCGCCTGTACAGACATAGGAGTATTTGCCTGAGATGCCATATTTATTTATTGCCGCTATGGAGTCGCCCCCGCCTATTACTGAATAACTGTCTGAGCATGCTATATAGGTTAGTAACTCTTTGGTGCCAATCTCTGTTAAGGTTTCCTCAAATATTCCGCACGGGCCGTTTACAAAGACTGTGGCTGCGCCCTTTAAGATACCTTTATATAAGTCAATAGTTTTCTGGCCTATGTCAGATATCATATGTTCTGTAGGAAGGTCAGATACTAAAAACTCATACCTTTTGCCATCTTTTATACAGGCAAAATCAGCCGGAAGCATTATACTGTCACTGTATTTATCTAAAAGCTCCTTGGCTTTAGGAAGGTAGCTGTCAAGCTTTTTTGCATAGATTATGTCTTCAGATGCCTTGCCAAGTGGTATTTCTCTTGCCATATATAATAGCTGGCCAAGCAGTCCTGAGGCAAGAATTTTATCTGCTACACCGCCTGAGAGCACCTTGGGCATCATGTCAAATGCATCCTCAATTTTGGCCCCTCCAAGTACAAATATGCATGGATGGGACGGGTTGTTAAGTATCTTTGACAATGCCTCATACTCTTTCTCAAAAAGCCTTCCCATAGCCGAGGGAAGCAACTGCTCAAAACCTACAAGTGTTGGCTGGTCCCGGTGAGCTGTTGCAAAAGCGTCACAGATATATATATCGCCATACGGGGCAAGCTTTGAGATAACGTAGGTTTTTGCCTGTTCTGCTGCTGATAGCTTTAGCTTTGTCTCAAAAAGTGTCATCTCTTCAGCGATATAGCGAACATTGTCAAGAAGTAAAATCTGGCCTTCTCTTAAGTTTTTTATGGCATCTCTTGCAGCCGGGCCGCATATATCATCTATAAAGGT
>CAZGTW010000117.1:0-3662 GCA_964528815.1 uncultured Actinomycetota bacterium
ATTTTACCTGATATACTGCAGCAGGATTTGAATACAGGATTTTTTCTGCAAGCTTTATTGCATCTTCAAAACTGAAATATCCCTCTGAAACTTTCCTGTAAAGCAGTCCGGAGATTATCTCTTTGGCTTTTTTTGCGCTTCCGTATGTGCATTCAACGATAAAATTATCCCCTCCAAAGGCAAATATCTTATTTGAAGGTATTGTCTCAATCGCAAGGTTTAATATATCTCTGTAGAGGTCAAAAGATACCTGCTGTATCCAGCAGAAATCAAAATAGACATTGGCAAATTGCTTGGCTATTGTAATTAGTTCCTGTGAATACGGAAATCCTGCATGGAAAATATCAAATCTGCAATCCCTGTATTTTAAAAACAGGTTATTTAAAAAGCATGGGTTTGTATTCGATACATCGCCCCTGTTTCCATTTAAGAGCCCGGTATGTATCTGTACCGGCCATCCCCTGGCAATGGCTTTCTGGATTATGTAATGCACAAGGAAATCCTGGAGCGGCTTTAGCTCATCTTTTGATAAAAAATCCACTCTTTCAAAGAACCCGTAATCCTTAAGCTTAAATATTTTTGAAAAAACCATGTCGGCTTCATGAAGGCTCGTTTCTTCAAATTTTATTGTCCGCAGGTATGCAATTACTATCTTTAAGACTTTATATCCCACGCCTGCACTTTCTTCAAATATCCTGTCAATCAGTGCAAGGTAATCTTTTAAGCTGTAAATGCTTACATTGTATTTCTGCTCAAGCCTGAAAATATCCTCCATGCAGCAAATACAGATCATATCCTCAAAATTCTTAACGGCCACCATATCCTTCCTTGCCTGGGGCTCCTGATTGTTAATGCCCGGCATATTCTCAATAAAATTAAGCATGTGCCTGATGTTTGATTTTTCATTTAAGACTTTGTCGTACCAGTTGGATTTTTTGGTATCTTCAAGTTTTTTTGAAAGCTCAACATAAGTATTTTTATTTACATCTGCTATGCCGAAAAGGTCCTTTATTGACTCAAGGACAATTTTTGTGTAAGAAGTGTTTTTTACATTTTCGAAATGAGGTGCAAATATATCCCATCTTTTGCTGATATCGATTGACTGGTCAAAGAGCTTGTCATAGTCACTTTGAGCCATACCGGAAGCACCAAGGTCCGAGGCAACGTAGTGGCTGAAAAGATAAAAGACATCCAGATTGTTGCCCCTTCTTTCCTCTTCGTGCATCAGGTGTTCATGGGTATCAAAAACAGGCATGGTTGATACTGAATCGCTTATCCGGTTGAATAATTTTTCATCACGCATCGGTTTGCCTTTCTTTTTAAAAAATAATGTTTTATCAGTATATTATAAAACTTTTGCTGAAAGATTTTATTAAAAATAATTGCCATTGATAATTGGCAATAACCATTATATAATGGCAATATATCAAATTAGAGATTCAATCTAAGAGCATAGGCAAAAAAGTGGCAGTTAGAATAAAGGCAAAAGTAGATAAATTTGGGAGGATAGTAATTCCCAAGAAAATAAGGCAGGAGCTTGGGATAAGGGATAATTCTGCAGTTTTTATCGAAACAGGTTCAAACGGGTTGCTGCTAAAACCCGAAAAGTCCGTTCCATTTGTAAAAGATATGGAAGGGATAATAGTAGTTTGTTCTGAAGCCACCGGGGATTTTACAGGGTTTTTAGATGAGGAAAGAGAAAAAAGGATAAAAAATATTGCAGGAGAGATGTGAGATTGAGGGCATTTTTTGATACTTCAGTAATAGTTTCAGCATTTGTAAAAGCACACCCCCGCCACAAAGAGTGTCTGCCATGGCTCCAGAAGGTTAAAAACAATGAAATAACAGGCATAATGTCTTCACATTCACTGCTTGAGGCATACTCTGTGCTGACAACTCTACCGCTCAGCCCAAGAATCGGCCCGTCTCTTGCATTAAAACTTCTGAAGGAAAACCTTATATCCTGCTTTGAAATTATAAACTATGGCCCTGATGATAATATAAGGTTGCTTGAAGAACTTTCAGGCAGCGGATTAGCTGGCGGCTCAACCTATGACGGATTCATTATATATGCTGCAAAGAAAGCAAACCCTGATATTATACTTACCCTTAATTTAAATGATTTTTTAAGAGTTGCCCCGGAGCTGGTAAAAATCATTTCATTGCCGTAAACTATAAAGGATTATTTAAGGAAGATGTCTCCCCCATGGATGTCATAAGCCACAATGAGAGGAAAATCCTTTACCTCAAGCCTGTAAATGGCTTCGGGCCCAAGGTCAGGGTACGCAACGACTTCTATTTTTTTGACTTTTTTTGAAAGATAAGCGGCAACTCCGCCTATTGCAACAAAATAAACTGCTCCGTAATGCCCAAACAGTTTTTTGACCGTCTCGCTTCTTGAGCCTTTACCGATTGCAGCTTTAAGTCCCGCTTTAAGCAGAGGCTCTGTCATCTCATCCATTCTGGCCGCTGTTGTGGGCCCTATGCTTCCGCAGTTTTTCCCGGGAGGTGCTGGTGAAGGGCCAAGATAAAATATTGCCTGGTTATTAATGTCTACCGGCAGTTCCGCACCGCTTTCAATTGTCTCTATCAGCCTTTTATGTGCAGCATCTCTTGCAGAAAGGATGCTTCCGCTCAGGCTCACCATGTCACCGGCTCTTAACTCTTTTAATTTGCCTTCTTTAAAAGGGGCAATCAATTGCTTTTGCTTATCCATCTGCTATTCTTTGTCCCTGTCATCAAGGGGAGTGAAATATTTATCCCTCTTAAAATAATTATCGTATGAATAATAAGGCTTCCTGGTTTTTGTCACTCTTCTTCGCCGCCTGCTGTAAAGAAGGACAAAGAGCAGGAATATGATAAAAACACCGATGAGCCCAAGTATGACAACCAATATATAAGAGAGATATTTTGTCCGTTTGCCATCTATAAAAAGCTCTTTCTGCTGCCCGAAGGCAAGGTTCCATATTGCTATATTGCCGTCACCGATTATATCTGCATTTGACTTTATGATTTTAACAGGAAACTTTACCTGGTAAGTTATTTTTAAAAGCCCGGAATCGGCATTGAAGAGGCCCGAAAGCCTTGTAAGATCCCCGGTACTTCCCTGAGCCTCGATTATGGCGTCATCTATTTTTATGTCTATATAGTCTTTGAAGAAATAATCGCTGTAGAAGAAATAATCATCTATCTCCATTTTTGCATAAAACAGTTTGGGAGGGGTTTCTTCAAAATTATCTATGGAGATATGCTGGAGGAAATTTACATCGTCAAATTCAATTGTTGATTTAAAATGAGTGTAATCTTCCTTTTCATAAGTCTCTACTTTACCCTTCGGGAGAGAAGAAAGTATTTTATCATTTAATGACTCATTACCCGAAAGGATAACTTCGCCTTTTTTTAAATATTGTGTCTTTACTGCAATATCTACGGTCCGTGTCCCCGAATAATCCGCATTAAGCTGTGTATAGATATCAAAGATTGTTTCGTCACATGATGAAGTAAAGACAACAATTACTGTAAGAGCTGCGGCCACTATGAGGAATTTTAATAATTTGTATTTCAAGGCTTTTAACCCTGCCATTGAGTGTCCATTGTATTTTCTTACAATTTTAACAAATATGCATTCATGTTAAAATATCTTAGACGATTTTAAGGCAGCC
>CAZGTW010000118.1:0-3634 GCA_964528815.1 uncultured Actinomycetota bacterium
CTGTGCTATTCTACTTGTGTTTGACATAATTATTAGACTATAATCTTATTTATATACTCATATACTCCCAGGCCCCGCCTGCTGTCAGTTTCTTCCTGCTTGCCTTCGATGCTTATCACCGGAATAAAATTCTTGTTTTTCTCCATAGTGCTGATAAGTTTTTCGTCAATTAACTGGCCGTTTGTAAATACTGGAAATATAATGTCAGGAAAATCACCGATAATTCCTGCTATCTCCTGTCTCACCAGAGGTTCACCGCCTGCGATTAGTATTATTGATGTTCCAAGGTCATGAGCTTCCTGTATTATCTGCCTCATTTTAGCCGGACTGAGTTCATCGGTATTTTTCCTGTTAAACTCTCTTGCATAACATCCTTTACAGGATAGGTTGCATCTTTGAGTTATGGAAAAAATCATAAATGGCGGTATGTGTACACCCTTCTTTTCCCAATCAAGCCTTAGCTTTCCTGCCCTTTTTTGATTCCTGTAAGTTCTTAAAAAAAATGAAGCCAGTGAAGGTTGCTTAAAAACTGTTTTTACGGCATCCTTAAAAAGAACTGCTATTTCCCTGTTTAAGTATTTATCAAGTATAAAATTGCTGTTTTTATCCATAATTTGCACCTTTCCAGCATGCAATAATATCATATTAATTATTAATTAAAAGCCAGTTTCTGTATAATATCTTTTTAAATGAAGGCACATTTTGAAAGGAGTTTTAATCAAATGTCAGCGAATGAAAAAAGCGCCACTGAATATGCCCTTGAATATTTCAGGAGCGGTTATAATTGTGCAGAATCAACACTGCTTGCAATTGCAAAAACCATGCGAATTGCATGCCACGATATACCAAAAATGGCCAGTGGTTTTGGCGCAGGCCTTGGCAGGCATGGAGAGGTTTGCGGTGCGGTCTCTGGCGCAGTAATGGCAATTGGATTTTTGCATGGAAGGAAAGAAAATCCGGATGCGGCATCCAAGGAAAAGATTTATGCCATAGTAAAAGATTTTGTCTTTACATTTGAAGAAGAATTTAAATGTGTCAGATGTAAGGACATTACGGGATGCGACATGCTTACGGAGGAAGGCATGCAAAAAGCAAAGGATTTGAATGTTCATGGCGGAATATGCTCAGAAGCGGTAGCATTTGCTGCAGAAGAAGCATACCGGGTATTAAAAGAAAATGAGCAGTAAAGAAATAAATAAAAAAGAGGCAGAAAGATTTAATAAAAAACAATCTGGCGCTGGCAGGCAGGATATTTCAAATGACCTGGTTATAAGATTTGCATGCCCTGGCGATGCTAAGCTTTTACTTGAATTTATAAAACAGCTTGCTGATTATGAAAAAAGGCTTAGTGAAGTCATCGCTTCTGAAAAAGATATATCTGATGTTATTTTTAACCGCAGGATTGCAGAAGCCATAATTGCTGATTACAAAGGCAGTCCTGCAGGTTTTGCTATATTTTTTTATAACTTCTCCACATTTACAGGAAAGCCTGGAATATATATCGAGGACCTGTTTGTCAATCCTGAACTGAGAGGCAAAGGAATTGGAAAAATGCTTTTTTCTTTTATTGCAAAAACAGCAATAGACAGGGGCTGCAGCCGTGTCGAGTGGACTGTACTTAACTGGAACAAGCCGTCGATTAAATTCTACCGCAGCATGGGTGCAGCGCCTAAAGACGAATGGATGCTGTATAAATTAAGCGGAAAAGCATTAAGTGACGTTGCAATGCTTTCAAAAAATCTACCCATATAAAACCCGGTTTGATAAGAGCAAAGGACTTTTTAAAAATCTTTTATCTGTGCCCAGTAAACAGCAAAAGCATTCCTGTCGCCATTCGCGCCTTCAGGAGCCTGACTGTCTGTCAGTATTATCATGCTTCTTTTTACATAAGCAACTATAACCAGCCAGTCATCCTGCTCCAGATACGCCGAAAGCTGGCCGACCAGTGTAAAATCCCGCACCTGACCCTCGATCAAATAGGGGCTTTCACCGCTTAAATACCCGTCCTTGTACCATTTGACGCTGCCGTCATTATTGACAATATATGCAGAAATGAATGTAAAAAGGCCCCCGCCAGATTCTACAAACTGGCCCATTTGCTTGAGGCCCTCAAGTTTGCCTGACACTTTCAGCATATTTTCACTTTTATAAAACTGCCCTTCTTCAAGAATAAAACCGCTGAATTCTGCAATCTGTGGATCACTGACTTTGACTTTGCCCCACCATTGTGGAAACATCGTATCATAATTGAATTTGAGATCTTCGCTGAATAAAACATAGTCCTTGTCTGCAGCACTCCCGCCAAATTTTTCCTTAAGCTGGCGGGCATTTTCTATTTTTTGTTTAATATCCTCAAGTAATGGATATGTATCAGATGCTTTCAAATACTCATCCAGCGCTCTGCCATAAAGCCCATATTCCAGATAAATGTCTCCATTTTTTACAAGTTTTTTTGCCTCATCTATAAATCCTGTTGCCTTTTGCTTCTGCGCATTCGAAGTTTCTACCTGGCCCGCATCTTTATTGTCCTTAATGATTGAATCATAATATTTAATAGCGGTCTCATATTTTTTCCGCTCAAAGTTTTTTTGCGCTCTTGTAAACTGGTCATCTATAAGGCCCGTCGACAAAAATCCGCCCACGGCAAGTATGATGCAGATCAGGGTTCCGATACCAAACCACAGGGCTCTTTTGCGGATTTTACGAATGAAGTTTTTTATGAATAAAATTAAAAACAATATTACAGGCGGAAGGCTGAAAATTGCTATTATGATCAGGAGCCCATATAAAAAATCTGTAAAATCAATAGCAAAAGAAGCTGTAATTGCCAGGGCAATGATAAAAGCTGCTGAATACAGTATTATAAATATAAGAGATAAAGGCCTTTTCATGTTTTTACCTTTCATGCCATTCTGAAATTATGTTTACAACTTTATTAAATATTAATTTTACAAGTTGTCAACAAGTTGTAAACTACAACTGATTCCCAGATGATCAGACAGCTGTATCCCGGAGCCATTTGCCGGATAAAGGACAAGGTTTTGTGGTTTCAGTGAAAAATCTCTGCTGCCAGCAAAAAACAGGATATAATCTATCCTCTCGGGGGGACCTTCCTCAATCGCATACTGGTTTCCATCTGTCCCATAGGGATTGCTTTCACTCGTCTGCCAGTCCTTTCCCATCCAAGTAAATCCGGGCTCTGCCGGATACAAATCTGCCCAGAGGTCCTTAAGATAAAAATACTGATCTGTATTTAGCGCATTTGTAAAATTATTTATTTCATCCATAAAACTTTCATATTCAACCTGTTCATCATATGCATATGTAAGAGACAATTTATTCTTTGCCTCCTTATCTTTAGAATCTGGTCCTGTATTTTCAACTATTCCCGCTTTTTTGGCCCAACCTTCAGGTACAAATGCCCTTATATTTATGTCGCCAGTAATAATTACCGGATTTATCCCACCAAAATCCCCATTTAAATTGCCGTTGCTGCAGCCGGATTTGTTTTGCTTTAAATCCCCGGCAATGATATTAGATACAAATGATAAAAGTTCCTTAAGGTTTGATAACCTGGCCTCCGGATAATCATGTGACTGCAGGTGGGTCGTAAAAAAATGGATGTAGTCATTTT
>CAZGTW010000119.1:0-3613 GCA_964528815.1 uncultured Actinomycetota bacterium
TAATCTTTTATAAATGCAATAATGCGCATTTGCCCTTTGCACTTGGGGCACATCAGTGGATCCACTTCATAGATTTTTTTAATAAGCCTTGCTAAAGGATTTGCAGCAGCTCTTATTATACAAATCATCCTCTATGACATATTCAGGCTCATCTGCTTCCTGCTTATTTCGTTTGCCCCGGCACACATTGGGATAAGGCCTGTTCAAATATATAAATATTTTAAGAAAGTTTTCTTATTCCCTGAATGCATCCCGGAGCAGGACACTCTGCTGTTCAAATGCTTTACGCGGGTTCCTGCTGTCTTTCATAAGTGAGATTTCCTGGGTAATAAGCCTTGCAAGATTTAATATATGGGCATCGCGTTTCTTTGATTCTGAAATATACAGGGGGTGGTCCCTGTTTATGTATATTACATTATTTTCAGTAAATGACTCGGCGCCTTCTGCTCCAAAATGGTCAAGGCAGCAAATAACTCCAGTGTTGCCTATTTTTATTTTCCTGACTATAGCGTTTGGTGTCAAAAGATTTGCTTTTGGTTTATTCCTGCCTTTTTTCCGGGCCTTTTTCTCCTTTTGCTTTTGTGCGTCAACAGTCTTTATATCTTCACCTTCCTGCCCCTTTTTTACTACTGCACTTTCCCCGACAGCGCCTGCGCCATCAGAAATCGGGGCCTGGCCAAATGGCGAAAGGTCAGGGTGTACAAGAAGTGACTTCTGGATTCGCTCAAGCGCCTCTTTTACTGCCCGTCCGGTGGCTATATTTTCCCTTTTGTTTGAAAGCTGGCCCAGAACGCTTTTTACCTCAGACATCACCCTTGTCATTGCTTCAATAAACGATTTATATTCATCTGTGTCAATTATAAAGCCGCTCCTGTCGCTTGTGATTTTTAAAAAGTCAGCATGTACTTCGCCTTTTATCCTGGCGATGTCTTTTCCCCAGGACTCCATACCGAACATTTCTCTTTTTATTGTCACCTGCCTGACTTTGCATTCGATTCCAAGATTTTCAGTGGTTGCAGACGAAACAGGCAATATAACTATCTGGCCGTCTATCACGCCAAATTTTGTGGCCTCCATAAACGGTATCCTGTGGCCGGCAAGCCTTGGCGATTCAAGCTTCTCGCCATTTACAAAAACATTGAAGTTGGGAGCGCTTAGCGGTATTGCCTCAACAAGCCTTCTTTTGACCTCAGCAGGGTCAAAAGTTTTAGTTAAGTTTTCAAGTATAACGGTCGTGCCATTTGTCTTTCTTGAGTTTTCCGGATTTATTTCAAGAGGTATTTCCCATTTCTTTTTTTTCTTCTGCCACATATTTTTATCAAATGTGACTGTGGCGCAGAAATCATCTTTTTTCGTACTTACTTTAAAAACGTCACATGCGGAAAGAGAGGCAAATTTACCTATGCCGAACTGTCCGATAAAATCCCTGTTATAAATTTTTGATTTCTGCTTTTCTTTCTTAAGCGGAGAGCCTATGGAAAAATACTGCTTTAAGCCCTCAAGATCCATTCCAAGGCCATTGTCTTCAACTGATATTTCATCATCTGAAATAGAAACAGAAACTTTTGTGGCATCCGCATCATATGCATTGTTTACAAGCTCACGGATTAGTTCGATGCTTTCACTGTAAAGCTGCTCACCTATTGTTATAAGGTGGCTCTTGTCAACAACAACAGGTAATGTGTATATTTGTTTTTCTTCGTGTTTTTTATCCATAATTAAGACTCTTTTCTTTAAATATCAAATTCTTTATTCCATAACATTTCCAGAAATATTTGCCAGGGCAGTATTCTTATTCCATCCAGTTCCCTCGGGTGTTTTTCCTGGCTCACAACCAGGATATGTTTTATTTTTCCATCTTCCCGAAGTGCTTTAAGACTTTTTAAGTCCTTATCAAAAACCATTCTGCCGCTTTTTATTTCAAGAGCTACTACTTTATCAGCAAGAATAAAATCAACTTCATATCCGGTGCTTGTCCTCCAGTAAGTTATATCAAGTTCAGGATTTCTGTAAGATTTATAAGCTTTAAGCTCCATTAAAATAAAATGTTCAAATGATTTTCCAAACTCAGGTGTTCCTTCTTTTGGTTGTCTCCCTGACAGATAATTTGCAATACCTGTATCAAATAAATAAAATTTTTCTGCAGTTATTAGGCGCCTGTTTTTTGAACTTTTCCAGGGGACAATTTTAAATCCAAGCATGGTGTCTTCAAGAATATCAAAATAAGATCTTACAATTTTACTGCTCACACCTGTTTCCCTTGCCACGTTATCATAATTTAAAAGTTCACCGGAAGTTATTGCAGCAATCCTTAAAAACTGGCCGAACTGTGGAATTTTTTGTATTCTTGCTTCCTGTACGATTTCTTCCTTCAGATAATCAGCTACATATGACCTGATTGAATCTATCGGTTTTGAAGACAAAAAATGGGGAGGGAGCATTCCTGAAACCATTATTTTTTCAAGATTGTTTTCTTTAACTTCCATGTATGAAAATGGCAGAAGCTCATACCGCAATGCCCTGCCGGCAAGCAGGTTTGCGTGTTCCCTTCTAAGTTTCCTGGCGCTTGAAGCTGTAAGTAAAAATATGATTTTTTTATTTTCAATCATCCAATGCACTTCGTCAAGCAGCATTGGCACTTTTTGAATTTCATCAAGTACTATTAGTTTCCCGGTATCCTGGAATCTCTCCCTAAGAAGAGATGGGCGCGAGGCATATTCTGCAAAGATATCTGTCTTGAGTAAATCAATAAGTATTATTTCTTCAGGATTTAATTTCTGGTTTATCCAGTAGCTTTTACCTGTTTTCCTTGCGCCCCACAAGATTGAAGACTGGCTGGTGTCAATGTCTATAATTCTTTTGATATTCTTACCCATGAGGTAATTATATCTAGATAATATTACCTTGTAAAGTCCAGTACAGGTAATTATTGTTTGGCCAAAGAGATAGTTTTTTAACCGCCTGTTCCTGATTAGCAGGTTTTAGGAATAAACTTAATCTCGATTTTTTTATCGCAGGCATCAGCTATCTTCTGCAAAAAACGTAACGAAGGATTATATTTTCCGCTTTCAAGCCTTGCCACGCAGGACTGAGTTGTATTGATCAGTTCCGCAAGTTCTTTTTGAGTCAGGTTTCTTTCCTTTCGCAGGTATAAAAGCTGGTTGATAATTTGATAAAAAGGTTCCAATCTTTCTATTTCTTTTACTACTTCAGGATCTTTTTTAATTATCTCTTTTGCTTCTTTCCATTCCATAATTTTAATGACCTCTTTTCAAATACTCAATCATCCTGTTTCTAGCAATTTCGAGCTTTTTTTTTGGAGTACTATCACTTTTTTTAGAAAATGCATGTAATAGTACAAAGGTATTTTCTCTATGTAAAAAATATATTATTCTCGAAATATTATTACCAAACTCTATTCTTAATTCCCACAGATCCTTATACCTGCTGCCTTTTAGCTTGGAAACATATGGATAAATTAAATTTATGCCCTGCTTTTCTAAAGTATCGATATCACTTAGTATTTTAGCTCTGTGTTTTGGAGGTAAACTTAAAATGTATTTTAATACAGGAACGCTACCATTTAATTTATTATAAAGTATTATTTTCCATA
>CAZGTW010000120.1:0-1169 GCA_964528815.1 uncultured Actinomycetota bacterium
AAAAATTGGAAAAAGAAATAGTAATAATAGATGGTGCAAGAACTGCAATTGGAAAGTTTAATGGTTCCCTTAAAGATTTTGGTGCAACGGACCTGGCTGCAATTGTGATAAAAGGACTTCTGGATAAAACTTCAATTGATAAAGCCAGCGTAGATGAGGTTATTCTGGGGTGCGTGGGCCAGGCTTCAGAAAATGCGTTTATTTCAAGAGTTGCAGCACTGAATGCCGGTTTGCCCGCAGAAGTATCAGCGCAAACAGTAAACAGGCTCTGCGCCTCGGGGCTGCAGGCCATTTCAACGGCATCAATACAGATAGAATCCGGTTTTGCAGATGTAGTAATTGCCGGAGGGGCCGAGAGTATGACCAATCTCCCTTTTTACCTCAGGAATGCGCGTTTCGGATACCGGATGGGGCATGGAAAACTTGAAGACGGCCTTATAACTGCGCTCAGCGACCCATTTTCCCAGAATCATATGGGCATTACAGCAGAAAACATTGCTGAGAAATATAAAATCAGCAGGAATGAGCAGGACCAGTATGCTGCCAAAAGCCAGCAGAAAGCCTGTGATGCCATTAAAAAAGGATATTTCAAGAACGAAATAATACCGGTATCAATAAAAATAAAAAATAAAGAAGATATTAATTTTGATACAGATGAACACCCCCGGCTGGAAGTAACTTTGGAAGACCTGGCAAAATTAAAACCTGCCTTTAAAGAAGGGGGCACGGTGACTGCAGGCAATTCCTCAGGCATCAATGACGGGGCAGCAGCTTTACTTGTAATGGAAAGAAAAAATGCATTGCGCATGGGTTTAAAACCTAAGCTTAAAATAATTGATTCTGCTGCGGCAGGGGTTCCTCCTGAAATAATGGGCACAGGCCCGATACCTGCAGTAAAAAAACTTCTAAATAAAACAAAATTGAATATAAACGATATAGGACTTATAGAGTTAAACGAAGCATTTGCTGTCCAGGCTATAGCATGCATAAAGGAGCTGGGCCTTGATGAAAAAAGGGTCAATGTCAATGGCGGCGCCATTGCCCTCGGGCATCCGATAGGCGCAACAGGCGCATATATAACCGTTAAATTGTTAAATGGGATGTGCAGGGAAAATATAAGATACGGGATAGTTGCGCTGTGCATTGGAGGCGGACAGGGTCTGGCAACC
>CAZGTW010000120.1:1269-3611 GCA_964528815.1 uncultured Actinomycetota bacterium
TAATAGAAACAGATGTTTCAAAAAGGGACGAAGTCCAGAATTTAATTGATACATCTATAAGGGAATTTAAGAAAATAGATATACTTGTCAATAATGCTGGAATTAATATGGATGCAATGCTTCATAAAATGACAATTGAGCAATGGGATAAAGTTCTTGCTGTCAACTTGACAGGGGTATTTAATTGTATGCAGGCCGCATGCATGGTAATGAGGGAGCAGGAGTCAGGCAGGATAATAAATATTGCTTCAGCTTCATGGCAGGGAAATATAGGCCAGGCAAATTACAGTGCCTCAAAAGCCGGCATCATAGGCCTTACCAAAACAGCTGCAAAAGAACTTGCAAGGAAAAATATTACAGTAAATGCAATTTGCCCGGGTTTTATTGATACTGAAATGACCCGCCAGATTCCTGAAAAAGTAAGGGAAATAATGATTTCAAAAATCCCGATGGGGAGAGTGGGCAATGCTAGGGATGTTGCAAATCTGGTTGCCTTCCTGGCATCAGATGATGCATCTTATATTACCGGGGAAATAATAAATGTTGGAGGTGGATTTGCTCTTTGATTTTTTTAATTTTACTAATTATTGATTCCTCTAAAAAATAAATAGCAATTGCTTAAAATAAAATAAAAAACAAACAAAAACATACGATTTTAAGAAATCTGAAAGGAGAAAAAAATGAGACAAATAACAACAGATGTGGGAAAAATAATTTACAAAGATGTACCGGATCCGGTATTAAAAGAAGGTGAAGCATTAATAGAAGTCAAGTCAGTTGGAATATGCCAGTCTGATATTGAGCCTTACCAGGGAAAGCATCTTGATGTGCTTAAAATGCCGTTTGTCCAGGGCCATGAATTCGGAGGTATAATAAAAGAATTAAAAGGAAAAACTGACAAATTTAAAGTGGGCGATAAGGTTGCTGTATATCCCCAGCTTAACTGCGGCAGTTGTTATTACTGCAAAAACGGTATTGAGCATATGTGTGATAACCAGGTGATGTTCGGTTCAGCAAAACTGGAAGGCGCTATGTCAGAATTTATTGCTGTACCCATAAAGAACCTTATAAAAATGAAAGACTCTTTTGATATAAGGTATGCGGGACTTATTGAACCGGCTTCTGTTGCATATCATACCGTATCAAGATTTAAAAATGCTAATGTGGTTATTGTGGGTGTGGGCTCAATAGGAGTAATGATGGGCCAGATACTAAAACATAATAACTGCAAATTTATTGCAGTAGATATAAATGATGATGCATTAAAATTTGCAAAGGAACTCGGTGCAGATTTTACTATCAATGTAAAGGAAGATAAAAAAATAGCGAAGATACTGGAATTTTTGAATGGAAGGCCTGTTGACGGAGTGGTCCTTACATATATGGACAAGCAAAACCTTGATTTTGCCCTGGACCTTGTAAGGAAAGAAGGGATAGTAATTGAAATGGCTTCACCAGTTGACATGACGCTTGATACGCACAAGTTGTTTTTCAAGGCCATAAACCTGAAAGGCAGTATTTGCTATAATTTTGATGAGTTTGTAAAAGCAGCCAGGCTTATTGAAGAAGGAGTTATTACTGCGGAAAAACTTATAACAAAGATATATCCTTTCAGCAAGGCGAAAGACGCATTTGAGTTTAAGGGCAGCACAGCAACTTTAAAAGTTATAATTACAAGCGATTAGGATATTTTAGGATGCTTTATTTTTAAAAAAATTGTTTTACGGAAATAAGTCAGGGAAAAATTGTAACCTGGAAAGTTTTAATTAAAAAGCTTAATCTTTTAATTTTTCCCTGATTTAAATCTTTTATTTATAAGTATAAAACAAGTATAATTTATTTTTATATATTTAGCTTGATTATAAGTTTGAAATTTATATTGCTTTTATACTATGGAAAAAAATAAAAGAGTTACAATAAAAGATATTGCAAGGGAAGCAGAAGTTTCAATATGCACAGTTTCCCATGTGATAAATAAGACTCATTATGTGAGCCCGGCACTTACTGACCGCGTAAATAAAGCAATAGAAAAACACAATTACCGCATGGATTTTTCTGCCAGCAGCCTCAGGAAAAAAGTGTCCAGGATGATAGGAGTAATAATTCCGAACAGCTCCAGCCAGTTTTTTGCATTGCTTACAAAATATATAGAGAATTTTTCCCGTGAAATAGGGTATCATGTTGTAATATGCAACAGCGATTACAATACAGATATAGAGATAGAGCATATTGAAGCGTTAATAACAAGGAATATAGACGGCATCATTATGATACCTGTCTCTGAAGATATAAAATGTTACAGGAATATTTTTGAATTAGACACACCCTTTGTTTTTGTCGAG
>CAZGTW010000121.1:0-3582 GCA_964528815.1 uncultured Actinomycetota bacterium
GATATCTGTGATATATGGACAAGTCCATCCTGTTTTACGCCAATATCTACAAAAACCCCGAAATTTGTCAGATTTGTGATTATCCCAGGCAGGACCATTCCCGGTTTTAAATCTTCAATTGTATTTACACCCTTCTTAAACTCAAAAACAGTTATTTTTTTTCTTGGATCACGGCCTGGCTTTTCAAGCTCGCCGAGTATGTCTTTTAGTGTCGGCAAACCTGTTCTGGAATCAGTGTATTTCTCAGGCATTATACCTTTTCTTAGATTTTCGTCTGAAATAAGCACAGAAATATCAACTGCAAGGTCTTTTGCCATTTTTTCCACAATATAATAGCTTTCAGGATGCACAGCACTGTTATCAAGAGGGTTTTTGCCACCCTGTATGCGTAAAAACCCTGCGCATTGGGTAAACACTTTTTCCCCCATGCGCGGCACTTTTAGCAGCTCTTCCCTGGATTTAAACGGCCCGTTTTCCTTCCTGAAATTGACAATGCCAAGCGCAAGGCCGGGGCCCAGCCCGGATACATAAGTCAGAAGGTGCCTGCTTGCAGTATTTAAGTTTACCCCCACCCTGTTGACGCAACTTTCCACGACACTGTCAAGATTCTGTTTTAGCTTTACCTGGTCGACATCATGCTGGTACTGTCCCACACCAAGGTTTTTTGCATCTATTTTCACAAGCTCAGCAAGCGGATCCATTAGTCTCCTGCCTATTGATACTGCTCCCCTGACAGTTACATCATGCTGGGGAAACTCCTCCCTTGCAACAACTGAAGCAGAGTAAATAGAAGCCCCGCTTTCGCTTACAATATAAACCTTTATATCTTTTCCAAAATCCAGGCTTTCAATAAAATCCCTGGTCTCCCTGCTGGCCGTCCCGTTTCCAATGGCAATTGCCTCAATATTAAATTTTTTAACAAGCTCTTTTACTTTTAAACCTGATTCAGCCTGAAGATTCTGTGGCGGGTTTGGATAAACGGTGTCATTAAATAATAGGTCCCCCTGTTCATTGAGTATGACAAGTTTGCAGCCTGTCCTGAAACCGGGGTCAAGCGCAAGCACGCTTGCCTGCCCTAGAAAGGGCGCCATGAGTAACTGGCGGAGGTTTTCATTAAACACCCTTATAGCCTCTTCGTCTGCAGCCTCTTTTGAAGATTTTGCAAATTCAGTTTCTATGGATGGCGCAATGAGCCTTTTATATGAATCCTTTATTGCAGTTTCTACGATTGCTGATGATCTGCTTTTATTTTTAATAAAAATCTTTTTTAGGCAATCTATTGCATCTTCTTCACTGACTGCAATCGATACTTTCAGATAGCCTTCTTTTTCACCCCGCCGGATTGCAAGCAGCCTGTGTGAGGGACATTTCTTAAGTTCTTCTGTGAAATCAAAATAATCCTTGTACTTTGAACCTTCTTCTTCCAGCCCTGCAACTTTACCAGAACTTAGCAAAGCATGTTTTTTAAACAGTTCCCTGACAGACTCGCGGGCGTTCTTATCTTCGCTTACCCATTCTGCAATAATATCCCGGGCTCCCTGTATGGCCTCGCCTGTATTTTCAACTTTTTCATTTAAAAATCTTTCTGCCTCAATCTCAGGCTCAGTGCCAGCGTCCTGGTTAAATATTATTACTGCAAGCTCCTCCAGCCCTTTTTCCTTTGCAACAGTAGCCCTGGTTTTTCTTTTCGGCCTGTAAGGAAGATAGAGGTCCTCAAGTTCAGTAAGTGTTGCCGCATTTTCAATCTGCGCCCTTAATTCATCGGTGAGTTTTCCCTGCCGCTCAATTTCAGCTATTATTGAAAGCCTTCTCTGCTCCATCTCTACAAGCTTTATTGCAATGTCCCTTACCCGGGTTACAGCAATTTCATCAAGCTCGCCAGTGGCTTCCTTGCGGTATCTTGAAATAAATGGAACGGTGCAGTCTTCTGAAAGCAGCTTAAGCGTGTTTTCCACCTGCCAGGGCTTGATCTTTAGCTCGCCTGAAATGGTGCCTATCTGTGAACTGTTACAGGAAAGAAGTGCTGCTTCTGCCAATTTGAACCTCCATCTTGTCTATAAATGCTATCCTGGAATTATATATGATTAAAGATGTAAGGCAACAATTTTATTTCAGTTCAGGAGCCATTTCCCTGATTATGGAGGACTCTTTTAACCACATTATAAGAAAAACGCAGACAGCCATTAGCCCTACAAGGACAAGAAGAGATGTCCTGAATGAACCGTCAGGCCCTTTCATTGCTTCCATGGCATAAATAAATACAACAGAGGCTTGTCCGGCAAGGTTGAGTATGCCGTTTGATGTTCCTTCAGGTGCAGGATGTGTTATTTCTGCAACATACTGGTAACCTACAGGAGCAAGGCTTATCAGGAAAAAACCAAGGAAAAACATCGAAAACATGGTCAGCCAGTACGCCTGGAAAAATATGACTCCAAGCATCCCTGGAATGCTTAAAGTCATGCCTATAAGCATAAATAATTTACGTTTGTGCATTTTATCCGAAAAAATAGGCAGCACGATTGCGCCAGCAATGCCGCCTAAAAGCAGTACCGCTCCAAGGTTACCCGCCTGCGCAATCGAAAAACCCCTTGGCCTTACTATGCTTTCTATCCATGTTGATATGCCATTGAATATCCCCATGCCGACAAGGAATAATACCAGCATTATCCATACATCTTTCATTTTCAGCATGCTTTTTAAACCGTCAAGCATCAGAGCCCTGTTTTCCATTCCCGGCGGACAGGGAGGTGTGGGTGGAGCCTCGCGGGTAAATATAACAAATAAGAGCGCTGAGGCAAATCCTATGCCTGCATATATAAGGAGCATATTTGAAATGCCATATTTTACAAAAAGAAACGGCGAGAGTACCTGTCCCGCTGCAATTCCCAGAAAATTAGCAACCAGGGCCAGCCCTGATGCAGTTGCCCTTTCCTCTATTGGAAACCATTTTGCTGCAACAGTGCTTATTGAATTCATCATGAATGGCTGGGAAACAGCAAGTCCGGCAGTTGTTAAAAGCACTGCAATATAATTTGATGCAAACACTCCCCTGAGTATGCCAAATACTGCCATTATTGCAACGCCGATCCCTACAGATTTTCTGTAACCTAAAGTATCGATTACCCATGAAACAGGGATGGAAATGGGGACATAAATAATCATGAAAATCATAGCAAGAAGGCCTATTTTGAGATCTGATACCCCATAAAAAGAAGCAGCGGGTCCAGTTATCGGGGCAAAGCATATCCACATTATCTGTATCGCAATATTTATAAGCATAAATACTGCAAGGATTGTCCAGCGGTAAGAATAAACCTTATAATTTCTTGAAACCATGGTAATAGGCTCCTTGTGCCAGGTAAAAATATAAATTAAAAATTTCAAATATGATATGTTTTATTGCAGTCTTTGTCAAAGCATGAAACTGGCGGCTAACGCATTAAATGAGTCGCCAAATTACCACAGTCATTATACTTATCTGGTTATATATAATATGTTTTTTCAGTTTAAAATTACTGCAATTCTATCTAGCTGCCTTCAGCACAGCGGTCATCTTTCAAATCTCCTGCGCCTAGACACATC
>CAZGTW010000122.1:0-3509 GCA_964528815.1 uncultured Actinomycetota bacterium
ATAATACTTCTGCCTTTAAAGACGCCACCCTTTTCAATCGATAATGAAGAATTGGGTTGGATCAAATCACCAGTAAATTTTCCTGTTGATGTAATATCTACCTGGCCCGAAGCATTTATTGTACCTTCAAAAGAGCCTGATATTACAGCGTTTTTAGTATTTATCTTTGCCCTTACATTTGCATTTCTTTCAATCGTTATGGTTTCGTCCGAAGTAATATCCCCTGTAATTTCCCCATCAATTTTAGCTGAACCCTTAAAACTTATGGTCCCATCAATTTTTACGCCGTCTGTTATTATTGTCTCTGCTGCCATTTTTACCTTTCAATATAATTTATGATTGCTATTTTAAAAACCACTTAAACCCGTATTTTGTTTTAATGTAATTTATAAGCATTAATAGATCATCAAGCTCTTCTCTTTGCTCTTTATTTGCAGAATCGACTGCATTATGGATTTGTTTTGTTATATCTTTTATATCGTCTTCCAGTTCTTTTTTACTATATTCATGCTGGGAGATTTTTTGCTCTATTATGGCTAATCTGTTTTTTATATTACTTATTTCAGACATTTGTAAAATGGGTGTTATTTTATGTTTATTTTATTTTACCATTTTTTAATTCACATTTTAAAGAAGCATCAATCATTTTTAAGTGCTCCACATCCTGCCATCTGTGTCCCAATATTTCAGCGCCTTTTTTATCTACTTCAAGGGCATCGTAGCCGGCAATTATTAAGTTTTTTGCAGGCGAGAATTTGCGTCCTCCCCTCAAGTGGCTGCCGTACTGGCCAATGCGTCCGTCAATAATATTAAGATCTATTTTTATATAATTATTGAGGTCAAAAATTGCCTTATCTACTCCTACCCGGTGGACATCACTTCTGTTATAGCTCCAGTATCCGCCATAATGTTTTTTTGGAAGCAACCCTATCAGGTTCTTAAGCCCAAGGGTAACTGTTGTGATTGTATGATCCTTTAAGCTTGGAACAGAAATAAAATACGAATCAAAAACATCCTCAGGCAAATAGATTTCCCTGTAGGCAAGAGCATTCTCATTAGTAAGCCTTAGGAGTCTGCAGCTGTCAACATCTAAAATTTTTATGCCATATTTTCTTGCCAGTTTGTTATAACCCAGGAATTCATAAGACTCCTGTGTGTCACAACCCCCGGAACCCTCAATGATTGATATTTTAATATTGCTGTTATTTTTGAAGATGTATTTGATCACTGCTTCTATGCAGTTTACATCTGTGGTACAGGGAGGGGCCGCGGCTTCAAGCAGATTAGGTTTAATGGTTACCCTGCTTATACTTTTTAATTTCTGTTTAAAATCAATTATTTAAAGGGCAGCAGAAACCGAGCTTTCATAGTCTGCAAAATCCACTTCTGCAACCTTATTATCCTGAGAGAAGGCATTATCTTTATCAGAGCTAATAACCATATTTTTAAACCGGTAAAGTTAAAATTTTTTACATTATAACAAAACCGGGGTTATTAATCAGTTCTCCCTGTAATAAGAGTTATATTGTTTTGCCCATGCAAGTGTCTTAAAATGTAGCAACCCAAGCGGCAGCCCTATTGCATAAGGGATAAGTCCAGGGTGTTTAAATATGCTCCATAAAAGCAAGCTCCAGTAGTAGTGCCTTCCTTTTTCCATGATTCCTAAAAACCATAGTGAAGAAAGAAGTCCCCTGATGTGGTAGAAACGCAATTTGGCAGGCTTTACTTTTCTTGGCCTGTACTCCCTGAGAAAATTCTTTACTCTTGCAAAATAAAACCTGGGAGAATAAATGGTTTTTAAAACATCATTATAACCATTTATCAGCGTATCTGCATTCATTTTTGGAATAAAATTTAAGTCATTTAGCTCTGGGTGGCTCATCTGGTCAGTGTTGACCAGCCTGTTTTCCTTCTGCAGCCTGTCATGCAGCCTGCTGTTTGGAGAGACATTTAACAAACCCACCATAGCTGCAACTATTCCGCTTCTTTGGATAAAATCAATCTGGCTTTTAAATACTGATTCTTTGTCGCTGTCAAAACCCAGGATAAATCCGGCATTTACTTCAAAACCCATGTTCTGCATCTTTTTAACCGATGTAAGCAAATTCCTGTTCACATTGTGGTACTTTCCGCATTCCTCAAGCCCGTCAGAATCGGGGGTCTCAATGCCTATAAACACTGTTGCAAATCCTGCTGCTATCATCATTTCCATGAGTTCAGTGTCATCTGAAAGATTTATTGATACCTGGGTGCTCAGGGTAAAAGGATATTTTTTTTCTTTCTGCCACTTTATTATTGAAGGCAGGATTTCTTTTTTAAGAAAAGCCTTATTTCCGATAAAATTATCATCTACTATAAATACTCCTGATTTCCAGCCCGTATCATATATTGAATCCAGTTCCCTGATGAATTGTTTGCTGCTTTTTATCCGCGGCACTCTTCCATTTAAGTGCACAACATCACAGAATTCACAATTATAGGGGCAACCCCTGGATAGCTGAATGCATATGGAATTATAGTAAGAGAGGTTTATCAGTTCCCATGCAGGCGCTGGCGATTTGCTTATATCAGGAAATTTTTCCATTGAATATTGCTTTTTTAAGTCATTGTTTTCAATGTCTTTTATAAGGGCAGGGATGATTTCTTCGGATTCACCGATAACTATCGTATCTGCAGAAGCAAACTCGGCATTGCCGCTTGAAAAAAGCGACCCTCCGACTACTACTTTCTTACCCAGGGCTTTCACAGTATCAATGACCCTTATAGTTGATTGCTTTTGGCCCACTATGGAACTTATAAAGACATAGTCGGACCAGAGAATATGTTCCTCCATAAGTTCCTGGCAGTTCATATCAATTAATTTTTTCTTCCACTGGGGTGGAAGCATTGCTGCAATTGTTAAAATCCCCAGCGGGGGATATGCAGCTTTCTTGCCGAGTATGTTCAGCACTTTTTTCAGGTTCCAGAAAGTGTTTTCATACTCCGGATATATAAATAAAATGTTCATAGGACCTTCTTATCTGTTGTTATAAAAAAATGATTGGCTTTTAAATAATGAGGTGCCGCTTACCTAATCCAGATAGTAGAATCTACATGCAGATTATATAAACCTGCATGTAGCTTTCCTTAATATCTTTATAGATATTAATATCTTCTGAAGTTTCTGTCTGGTCTTGAATTTTGCGGGCGAGCCTCATTGACTCTTAAAGTGCGCCCTTCAAAATCTGAACCATCAAGTGCTTCCTTAGCTTTTTCAGCTTCAGCTGTGCTTGACATCTCAACAAATCCAAAACCTTTGTTTCCGATGACGCTTGCACTTTTAATCTGGCCATAAGCGGAAAATAATTTTTCCAGCTGGTCGTCAGTAGTTGAATAGCTGAGGTTGCCTACGTAAAGTTTACTGCCTTGCATAACTTTCCTCCTTAAAATAATATTATTTCCCTAAAAGCTTGATAATATTTTTTTAGGAGAGAAGCAGTATAAATGTTGGATCTGCTCTTAAATAAAAT
>CAZGTW010000123.1:0-3479 GCA_964528815.1 uncultured Actinomycetota bacterium
TGTTTTAAATCTGATTAAGAAAGAGGATATATGATTAATGGAGATAAAATAAATAAACTTGTAATAGGCCTTGATTTCGGCACTGATTCAGTCAGGGCTCTTATTGTAGATGTGGAAAGCGGAAAAGAAGTCGCGACATCTGTGTCAAACTTTAAAAGATGGGGCCAAGGCAAATACCAGGACGCTTCAAAGAACATGTTCAGGCATCATCCGCTTGATTACATGGAATCCATGGAAGAAGTAATAAAAGACTCAATTGGCCAATTGCCGGCGGGTGATTCCAAAAACATCATAGGTATCGGCATAGATACAACAGGCTCTACTCCTGCGCCTGTTGACAGGGATGGAACAGTACTTTCCTTAAAGAAAGAGTACAGTGAAAACCCGAATGCCATGTTTATCCTCTGGAAGGACCATACAGCAGTTGAAGAGGCAGAGCTTATAAACAATGTGGCAAAGTCCTGGGGAGGAACTGATTTTACAAAATACAGCGGGGGAGTTTATTCATCTGAATGGTTTTTTTCAAAAATACTTCATGCGCTAAAAAATGATAAAGTAATCAGGGACAACTATTTTTCCTGGGTCGAGCTTGCTGACTGGATACCTGCAATACTTACAGGAAATACAGATCCACTGAAAATGAAAAGAAGCAGGTGTGCAGCCGGCCATAAGGCAATGTGGCACAAAGATTGGAACGGCCTTCCGCCCGAGGAATTTTTAATCAAGGTTGACCCCCTGCTAAAAGGGTTAAGAGAGCGGCTTTATGAAAATACTTACACTTCCGATGTCCCGGCGGGAAAACTTTCAAAGGAATGGGCAGATAAATTAGGGTTAAATCCTGATGTGTATGTAACCATTGGAGCATTTGACCCTCATATGGGCGCAGTTGGAGCCCAAATATCAGAGGGTGTTTTTGTAAAAGTACTTGGTACATCATGCTGTGACATGGCTGTCGGCCCCGAATCTGAAGATGAAAAACTTATAGCAGGGATATGCGGGCAGGTTAATGGTTCTGTTATTCCCGGTATGCTGGGTTATGAAGCAGGCCAATCTTCCTTTGGTGACGTTTATGCATGGTTTAAGGAAGTGCTCTCCTGGCCGCTTGCTAGCATTCTTCCTGAACTTGAGATAACTGATAAAAAAACTAAAGAATCATTATCTGAAGCGATACAGGACAGGATAATAAGAAAAATTGAAGAGGTTGGCCAAAATATTTCTCCGGAAGACACGGGCCTTATTGCACTGGACTGGCTAAACGGCAGGAGAACGCCCTTTGCGGACCAGAAATTAAAAGGCGCCATAGCCGGCCTTTCACTGGGGTCAACGGCACCTAAAATATACCGGGCACTGGTTGAGGCAACTGCTTTTGGCTCACGCGCCATTATAGAAAGATTCAGGCAGGATGGCTTAATGATAAATGAAGTCGTTGCCATTGGAGGTATTCCCAAAAAATCGCCATTTGTGATGCAGATACTTGCTGATGTTTTAAATATGCCTGTAAAAGTAGCAGAGTCTTCCCAGGCCGTTGCGCTTGGTGCCGCAATCTTTGGAGCAGTGGCTTCAGGATATTACAAAAATATTTTTGAGGCCCAGAAGAAAATGGCCAGCAGATTCATGATTACTTATTACCCGGCAACAGAAAGGGTAAAAACATATGACAGGCTTTATAAACTGTATGCTGAATTCGGCAGCAAAATAGAAATGATTTTAAGGGAGCTGTAAATGGCTGATAGCACATTAAAAAACCTGAAACTAAAAGTGCTTGAGGCAAATATTGAATTAAACAAATCGGGCCTGGTTTTTTTTACTTTTGGCAATGTTTCAGGCATTGACAGGGAAAGAGAAATTGTGGCAATTAAGCCCAGTGGGGTAGATTATAGCGACTTGACTGAGGATAACATTGCAGTTGTCGACCTGAAAGGAAAAGTGATCAGCCAGGGTTTTAATCCATCTTCAGATACAAAAACACATCTGGTTCTTTATAACAGTTTTCCGGAAATCGGAGGCGTTGCGCATACACATTCAAGATTTGCCACTGTATTTGCCCAATCTTTGATGGATATAGCTTGTTTTGGGACAACACATGCAGATTATTTTTATGGTGATATTCCATGCACGGAACCGATGGCAGATGATTATATTAAAGGTGATTATGAATATAATACAGGACTTCATATAGGGGATACTTTTAATTCCAGGAAAATAGACCCGGCAAAAATGCAGGCATGTCTGGTTGCAAGCCATGGCCCGTTTACATGGGGGAAGGACCCTGCTGAAGCTGTATTTATAAGTGCAGTGCTTGAAGAAGTCGCATTACAGAACTACTGCACAAGGATAGTAAATCCCGGTATCTGCAGAATGAATATTGAATTAATTAACAGACATTATTTCAGAAAGCACGGCAGCTCGGCATACTATGGACAGAATAAAAATAAATAAATAACGATTTTTTACGGGAGGTAAATTTTGAATTCAAGGGACAGGGTAATTGCTGCAATAAATCATAAAACCCCGGATAAACTGCCGGTTGATTTTGGAGGGACACCAACCTCCGGGATACATGTAAGCATTGTTTATAAACTCCGCCAGCATTTTGGTTTGGACAAACCAGGTACACCTGTAAAAGTCATAGAGCCCTACCAGATGCTTGGTGAAGTGTCTGATGATTTAAAAGATATAATGGGGGCAGATACAGAAGGAGTCAGCGGCCCAGGAACTTTTTTTGGATATAAAAAAGTAGATTGGAAACCCTGGAGCCTGTGGGATGGGACACCAGTCCTGGTGCCAGGAGGATTTAACACTATACAAAATGAGAATGGCAGCATTTACCAGTATGCTGACGGAGATAAAAATTATCCACCCAGCGCCGTCATGCCAAAAAACGGATATTTTTTTGATTCATTGCCAAGGCAGAAACCTTTCAGTGAAAATGAACTTAACCCAAAAGATAATACAGAAGAGTTCAGCTATATGGACAAAGAAGACCTTATATATATAAGCAGCAGGGTGGAAGATAGATATAAAAATACGAATTATGCAATTATCGGAAATGTTTCAGCATCAAGCTTTGGAGATATTGCTTTTGTCCCGGGCCCAATGCTTAAAAACCCTAAAGGAATACGTGATGTTGCAGAATGGTATATTTCAATGCTTACAAGAAAAGAATATCTTAAAAAAATATTCGGCACACAGTGTGAGATAGCAATAGAGAATTATAAGCGCGTATTTGAAACCGTTGGCAATAAACTGGCTGCAGTATTTGTCTCCGGCACTGATTTTGGGACCCAGGACAGGCTGTTCAGCTCTATAGATAATTACAGGGAGCTTTTTAAACCGTTCCACCTTAAAGTAAATAACTGGATACATGAAAATACTGAGTGGAAAACCTTCATCCATACCTGTGGATCCGTAAAAGAGCTTATACCTGAATTGATTGAAGCAGGTTTTGATATTTTAAACCCTGTGCAGATTTCTGCATC
>CAZGTW010000124.1:0-3446 GCA_964528815.1 uncultured Actinomycetota bacterium
GTTCAACAAACAGGCTAACGCTTATCCGGAGCCTCCCTTTTTAAAACCTGTCCCCATAAATCGGGAAAGTGTATTTTTTTCAAAGATTGTGTAAGTACCATAGCTTTTGTATTGAATGTTATTTTAAAATTTATTTATAAATTTTAACAGAAGATTTTTTGTATTATAATGGTTCAAGAACATTAAAAACAAGATTCCCAAATTAATTCTGCACAGCTGTGAGGCAACTTTAGTTTTGAATAAATATCTTGCAGATGACTTTATAAGGCTTATTTGCCCGATTTGTTTACATCCATTATTGGGGCCGGAAAAAAATAACAAACGATTTTATAAAAAGGATGGAGAAAAATTAAATGAAGGTATTAATAACAGGAGCATTTGGAAACATCGGTTCAAGCACAATAGAAAATTTCCTTGAAAAAAATGACAGCAAACTGCAGGTCCGGTGTTTTGATATTAAGAATGAGGCCAATGAGAAAAAAGCATTGAAGTTTAATGGCAGGTTAGAAACAATTTGGGGTGACCTGCGAAAAATTGAGGATGTAAATACTGCAGTCGACGGTTGTGATGTTATAATCCATCTTGCATTTCTACTGCCCCCGGTATCCGAAACAAAGCCGGAGTTTGCATATGCTGTAAATGTCGGTGGAACAAAAAACATTCTTTCTGCAATTAAACAGTTCAGCCCGGGGGCCAGGATTATTTTTGCATCTTCTGTATCAGTTTACGGCCCATCTACCGGCGACAATCCTCCAAGGACAGCTTCTGACCCTGTTTTTAGTACCGATAATTACACATCCCATAAGATTGAATGTGAGGGACTTGTAAAAGATTCAGGACTCGAATGGGTAATAACAAGGTTTGGAGTAGTCCCGCCGCTTGCAGTCGGCGGCAAATTTGATGCAGTCTTATATGAAATCCCGCTGGATGGAAGGCTTGAATTTGTCCATACCCGTGATGTAGGCCTTGCTCTGGCAAATGCTGTATTTTGCAAAGAGTGTGCAGGAAAGATACTCCTGATCGGAGGCGGAAAAAGATGCCAGATTTACGAAAGAGAATTTATTTCAAGGTTCCTTAAAATAAATGGAATTGGAATGCTGCCTGATGAGGCTTTTACAAAAAAACCATACTATACTGAATGGATGGATACCGAAGAAAGCCAGAAGCTCCTTAATTACCAGAGACTCACTTTTGATGATTTCCTGGAAGAAATTAAAAAGACAATTGGTTTCAGGAGGTATATAATAAAGCTCCTGAGCCCTGTCATCAGGAAATCACTTCTGGCAAAATCGCCTTATTATAAAAAATAAAATAATTAAAAAATAAAATAATTAAAACATATTAATAATCCGGACGTCTTTAACTAAATTAGGATTATTCAGTTTCAGGCTATGAAAAAGTTAATTAAATGGCTAATTGAAGAAGATAATCCCTCGGTAAAATTTTATACCTTAACAGAAATCCTTAATGAAAATATTGATAAAGGAGCCGAGGACCTTTTAAGGAAAAATATTGAATCCTGCGCACCTGTATCATCCATAATGGCCCTGCAGGAAAATGAGGGCTGGTGGCAGGACGATAAATATTCATTCAGCCCATTGTATAAAAATACCTACTGGCAGGTTTATTTTTTATCTTTACTTGGTGCGTCAAAACAGATGCTTGATGTGGATAAGGCGGTTAAGCTGATTACTGCAAACATGCAGTCAGAAAAGGGCTCTTTTCCTGTCCATGACAGATATACCGGAAACCTGATATGTTTCCAGGGAATGACCCTTGAAATGCTTTTAAGGCTTGGTTATTTTGAAGAGAATTTTACTTCAAACCTTTCTTCTTTTATTTCTGATATTGTTTACCGCAATGATTTCAGGTGCAAGTACAGGGCACAGTTCAAATGCCCATGGGGGGCAGTTAAGATACTTAAGGCGTTTAACCTTATACCTCCTGAAAAAAGGGACCACAGGGTATCAGATACAATCAGTAAAGCAGTAAAGTTTTTACTGAGCCATGATATTGTTGAGGCAAATTATCCCCGGAAAAAAACGAAAAGCAGGCAGTGGTACCTTTTCAGCTTTCCAAGAAGTTTTCAGAGCGACATTCTTGAAATTACTTCTGCACTTATAGATGCAGGATGCAGGAGCCAGAATTCAAATCTGAGGAATGCACTTAAGTATATAAATGAAAAAAGGCTTGAAGACGGTAAATGGAAAATGGAATATTCCCTTAACGGCAAGATGCTTGTAGATATCGAGAAAAACAATAAACCCAGCAAGTGGATATCTTATTTTGCCTTAAAGAGCTTTATAAAGAGTAAATTCAGGAGCATTTGAAAATTCAGGTAACTATGGATGCAGTAACAGGTGCAACCGGCCTTCTGGGAAATGCCCTTGTAAGGGAACTTGAACTTCGGGGCAGAAAAGTGAGAGCCATTGCAAGGCCGACTTCAAAAACAGCATGCCTTAATGGATGCTATGCAGAAATCGTTTATGGCGACGTGCTTGATTACAAATCCCTTATTGCCGCGTTTAATGGCACAGAAACTGTATATCATCTGGCTTCAGAAGTATCAATAATGCCGGGCTCCAATAAAAAACTGCAGGAAATTAATCTGAAAGGCACTGAAAACGTCATAAATGCATGCCTTGAAACCGGTGTAAAAAAACTTGTCTATACAAGTTCCATACATGCGTTTAAAGAACAGAACGGGAGCCGTATAGTAGATGAATCACTTTCTTTTGATCCGGAAAGTCCAATGGGACTGTATAACCGTACAAAGGCGCAGGCAAGCCTTTATGTGGCCCAGGCCGCAAAAAAAGGGCTGGATACTTATATTTTGTGCCCTACTGCCATAATAGGGCCATATGATTTTAAAGTATCGAACCTCGGTTCAATGTTTATCGAATATTGCAACAGGCGGCAGAAGATTATTATTGACGGGGCATACGATTTCGTAGATGTACGTGATGTAGCGGCCGGTCATATTCTTGCTGCTGAAAAAGGAAAACCCGGTGAAGCGTATATATTATCCGGACACAGGCTCACAATTGATGAACTGATGAAACAACTGGAAACAATAACAGGCATACCTGCCCCGAAATTCAAATTTCCATACTGGCTTGCAATGGCTGTGGCATTTGTTTCGCCTGTATATTATAAATTAAGCGGAAGCAAGCCCGTTTTTACAGTATTTTCACTTAAAACAGTTAAAAGCAATTCATTCATAAGCCATGAAAAAGCTTCATCCCAGCTTGGTTACTGCCCGAGGCCTATAAGGCAGACTCTTGAAGAAAATATAAAGTGGTTCAAAGATAACAATTATCTTTGATAGAATTCAAAAATAAGTTTTTTTGCGTTCCGGTCCAAAAGGATCGCACTTGTATGCAGTTTTGTAAACCACTTTATTTGTGGCATTCCTGCTTCTTTGTGGAACTGCTGCAATGACTTTT
>CAZGTW010000125.1:0-3380 GCA_964528815.1 uncultured Actinomycetota bacterium
CTGAATCTGCAGCAGTGCTTCTTAATACATCCAGGGCAAAGCATTATGGAGACAGGTATGTTTCAAAGTATTTATAATTATAATGTATATTATAAGCTACAAAGAAACTAAATTATTTATATAATGTAGCATATAATATACATAAACTATTGCATTATTCAAGATATTCATTAAAATATTATATGATTTATATTAATTACTGGAACTATATTTATAAAGAAAATAATTAAAACCGGGAAGCCGCATTATGGATTGGTATGGCATGTCTGACAATGAAATAATAAGGGATATAGGCAGAAGGCTCAAAGCATTAAGGCTAGCCAAAAATATAACACAGGATGAACTGGCGCTAAAAACCGGGCTTAACAGGGTTACAATAAGCAAAACAGAAAGAGGGCAGAAAATATCCCTGCTTTCACTCATACAGATACTGCGGGGGCTGGATGAACTTCAGAGGCTTGACAGCATAATCCCGGAGGAGACAATCAGCCCCCTAAAACTGGCCATGCTTAAAAGCAGGCAGAGAAAAAGAGCTTCAAGAAAGAATTAATATTTTAAAAGTAAAGAAGCAAAATGGTCGATGTCGCATACATAAACATCTGGGGCAGAAGAGCTGGCGCAGTCGCATGGGACAAGGCAAGGCAATTTGCAACCATAGAGTTTGACGCAAATTTTATTAAAGAAGCCATAGACCTTTCACCTGTAGTAATGCCCATCGAGGACCTTTTAAGAGTAAACAGGATTTTTTCATTTCCTAACCTTTCAAGGCAGACATTCAGGGGCCTTCCGGGGCTACTGGCCGACTCCCTTCCTGACAGATACGGCAACAGGTTAATCGATGAATGGCTGGCAGTAAGGGGAAAATCAAGTGAGGATTTCAGCATTGTTGACAGGTTGTGTTACATAGGTAAAAGGGGTATGGGAGCCCTTGAATTTGAGCCTGCGATCCGGGGCGCAATGAATGATTCAGTGCCGGTGGAAATAGAAGAGCTTGCAGGAATTGCGAGGAAAGTGCTTAACCAGAGAAAAGACATAAACCTGAAACTGAGGGGAAATTACAAAAATGCGGTCCAGGAAATCATAAGGGTCGGAACATCAGCCGGAGGCGCAAGGGCAAAAGCAGTTATTGCAATCAATGAAATAACAGGCAAAATACGTTCAGGCCAGGTCGATGCACCGGCAGGATTTTCACACTGGATACTTAAATTTGACGGGGTTTCTGATGAGGTTCTAGGACAGACCACAGGTTACGGGCGAATTGAATATGCTTATTATAAAATGGCAACTGATGCAGGCATCAATATGGAGGAATGCAGGCTGCTCGAAGAAGGCGGCAGGGCCCATTTTATGACCAGGCGTTTTGACAGGTTCAAAGGCAAAGGAAAAATCCATATGCAGACGCTGTGCGCCCTGGCGCATTTTGACTATAATGACCCCGACTCTTATTCATACGAGCAGTTGTTTTCAGTGATGCGCAAAATGAAACTGCCATACAGTGATTTTGCCCAGATGTTCAGGCGGATGGTGTTTAATGTGGCAGCATGCAACTATGATGACCATACAAAAAATGTCGCCTTCTTACTGAAGCAGAATGGCCAGTGGCGCCTGTCACCGGCATATGATGTAATATACAGCTATAATCCCTCCGGCCTCTGGACAAGAAGACACCAGATGTCAGTTAACGGAAAAAGGGAAAATATAGAATATAAGGATCTGCTTTCTGCAGGAAAAGAAAACAATATAAAATCTGCAGAAAATATAATCTCGGAAGTATACGGAGCTGTAAGCAAATGGGAAAAATACGGGCTGTCAGCAGGGGTAAGCCGGGAGAGGATAAAGGAGATAGGAAAAAATCTTAAAACCGGGGATTTTTAGTTAAAAATATATTTATAAGCTGGTTATTTCAATATTACCTTGTATTATAAGCAATAATAGCATGTTATAACCTTGTATTTTCTGCAATAAAAGCTTATAATCCATATATATTAATCTATTTTGAGAAAAATTTCAATGAAAAGAGATATTGAGAAAGAGTTAATAAAATGGAAAGATGAAAAAAGAAGGTACCCTCTTCTGGTAAGAGGTGCAAGGCAGGTCGGTAAATCCTATATTATTAAGAAATTTGCAGAAGAACATTTTACCAATATAGTAGAGGTAAATTTCGAGCAATATCCGGATTATAAAACATGCTTTGATACATTAAATCCTGTAAAAATCATTGAATCCATTTCTATTCTGTCAAACTCTGATATTACTCCCGGAAAAACCCTGCTTTTTCTGGATGAAATACAGGAATGTCCGGAGGCAATAATTTCTTTAAGATATTTTTACGAACAATATTCAAACCTGCATGTCATTGCTGCAGGGTCATTGCTTGAATTTGCCCTTTCTAATAAAGATTTTAAAATGCCGGTTGGCAGAATACAGTATATTTTCCTTAAACCACTTTCTTTTTTAGAATTCCTTGGTGCACTGGGAGAAGAGAAAATAAGAAATACAATTGAAGATCTGAGCATCAGCAAGCTTCCATCCAGGGCTGTGCATGAACACATAATGTCTTTTATAAAAATATATTCAATTATTGGTGGTATGCCAGCTGTAATTGATGAATATCTTAATTCAAAGGATATAAAGCGGTGCTTAAATGTCCAAACTGTAATTATTCAGACTTACAGGGATGATTTTGGAAAATATGCAAGCAGGGTAAAATATAAATATCTTCAAAAAATGTTCTATGGAATTCCAAAACTGGTTGGCAGGAAATTCAAATACGTCAACATAGACAGGGATATGCAGTCCAGGGACTTAAAAGAGGCACTTTTCCTACTTGAAAAAGCAGGTATCGTTTTTAAAGTAAAGCATACAAGCGGGGCAGGTGTTCCTCTTGAAGCTATGGCAAAAGATGATGTATTCAAGACAGTGTTTTTAGATATAGGATTGATGCAGAATATCTGCGGACTCAGCGCTGATATCTTATTAAAGCCGGATAAAGACTTTATAAAAATTAATGAAGGCGCACTGGCTGAGCAATTTGTCGGCCAGGAATTGCTCTGTTATCAGGATTTTTATATACAGCCATCTCTATATTATTGGGTTAGACAGTCCAGAAATAGTAGCGCTGAAATAGATTATCTGGTACAATGCGGCCCAAAAGCTATCCCTCTTGAAGTCAAATCAGGAAAAACCGGCACCTTAAAGAGTTTACATTTATATCTTAAGGAAACACAATTTTCAGCAGGGATAAAAATTTCTGTGCTTCCATTTGATTTTACTCCTCCTGTTATTTCCATACCTTTTTATGCTGTTAAAAAAATACCTGAACTTATAAGCAGGTATATATAAATGAGAATGTTGGCAGATATGGAAGTTCTGATGTCCAG
>CAZGTW010000126.1:0-3329 GCA_964528815.1 uncultured Actinomycetota bacterium
TATTAAAACGGATGATTATTTATGGATAATAAACTGTCACACAAACAGAGATTCTATAATGCTTTTAACAGGAAAGGTTATGACCGCATACCTGTAAAACATTATGCCGAACCGCCTGTAAATAAAGATTTAATAGATTATTTCGGCCTTGGCGCCAACAGGCAGGAAAGCAAAGTCGCCGGCCCCAGCAACATTAACCAGGCATTGCTTGAAAAAATAGGCGACGGCTTCCGCTATGTTGTCCCGGCATACTGCGGGCCGAAGGTAAAACACTTCCCTGACGGCAGCAGGACCGTTGCCTTTCCGGAAAGGGGCTGGCCCGTCCAGGAAATAAAATGGGTAGAAAAGCAGTATGACGGTGGAAAAGGCATCTACCTTGAAGCTGCAAGCAAACCTTTTGCAAATATAAAAGACAGGGATGAACTTAAAAAATTCAGCTTTCCCGATGCAAGCTGGCTCGATTACTCAACTGTAAAAAACCAGTGCATTGATTTTGCGGGTTATGCGATATGCATTGATAAAGCCGGCCCTGATTTCATAAATAATATTGCATACGGCATGGGAGTTGAAAATGTACTATTGAGCCTGGGCACAAAAGACCCTGTATTTCTGGAAATAATGGAAATTCTTTTTACTTACAGGTTTGAAATGGTTGAAAATACCCTGAAGGCTGCCGGGGGCCTGATTGATATTGTGCATGGAGGGGAAGACCTGGCTTCCCAGAGCGGCCTAATACTTAGCCCTGAGACTTTCAATAAGCTTTTTGCCCCGTATTATACAAGGCTGTTTGATATGGTGCATAAATATGGTGCAAAGTTCATGTTCCATTGCTGCGGAAGCATATATCCCCTTATTGGCAGGCTAATTGAGCTTGGGGTTGATATACTGGATGTCGTACAGACTTCAGCAAAGGACATGGATATTACTAAGCTGCACAGGGAATTTTCCAGAGACATATGCTTCTGCGGCTCTATGGATGTGCAGCAGGTGCTTATTAAAATGACACCTGCAGAAATAAGAGAAGAAGTAAAATTAAGGCAGGAACTTTTTTCTAATGGCGGACTTATACTGGGGCCCTCACATGCTATACAGCCGGGCACGCCTCTTGAAAATATCATTGCAATGTATGAGCAAGCCGGAAGCCTTTCCTGATTTTTATATATTTAATATCCGGATAAATTATTATATCCGGTTAATATTTTAGAAATTTATATATCCAGGGACTTATTTATTGAGGAAACTTATAAATCCGTTGATTTTATTATTTTAATCTTACGCGCTGGATTTTAATTAAGGAGGACATTAAACATGGTAACAATAAGGCGGGACCTAAAAGGGATTGCAAAACGCCATAAGGATTTTATTGATAGAAAACCGGTGAAGCGCCCGCTTTACTGCGTTAATGTTTTAGGCAGGGGCTATGCTGCAATGTATGAAAAAACATTCAGTAAAATACCCAAAGGCATTGCCATGAAGCCTGAAGATATAGATATGGATGCATATATAAGTGATGTTGAGAAGTTTTTGGACTGGCACGAGGAAGCAGGATTTGACTTTTTTTACCCTGTTACTCCATACTTTTTTATTCCATGGATAGAAGCAATAATAGGATGCCCTATTTTTGCTGGAAAGGACTCCTTTTATGCCGAGCCGTTTCTTTTTAATTGGGATGATATGCCGCCAAAAATAGATCTTTCATCAAAAAACAGATGGTTTGTAAAATTATGTGAGATGACAGAAATACTGGTTGATACTTTCGGAAGCAATTATCCCATAGCAAGCTCAACTCACTTCAGGGGCCCTGCAGACATGGCTTCTGCCGCAATTGGCCAGAAACAATATCCGCTTGAACTGTTTGACAATCCTGAAAAATTAAAAAAATTTGGAAGCATATGCACAGATGCATTCATAGAAGCGGCACGCACAGTAAATGAAATAGCTTCAAGGGCAGGATTTAAAGGATATGTCGTAAATAATTATGGCATTTACTCTGAAAAGGTGCTGCAGTATTACCAGGATGATGCAGTCGCATTTTTGTCCCCGAAGTTTTACAGGGAATTTATAGTTTCTGACCACCTCAGGATTGATAAAAGTTTTGCTTCCACTCTATATCATATCCATCCTGTTTCGATGTTTGTCGCTGACGAACTTGTCAGATTTCCCAACCTTAAGATTATCGAGGTAAACCGTGAGCCTCTTGCAATAGGGCCGTCTCTTGAGGATATGCTGCCTGTATTTAAAAAAATCCAGGAAAACGGCAAATCGCTGCTTATTAACTGGACAGATATAGATTTTACCCCCGAACTTTTAGAGAAGGAAGTCGGCCTTGCATGCGATTATTTATCTTATGAGGGCCTTTGCGTATATGTATGTGCCGAAAACATAGAAGATGCCTATAAAAAAACAGATGCGGTGAAGAAAATCTTTGACCTTTGATTTATATAAGATAAAAAGTCTCAAATCAAATAAAATCTAAAAAAAGGACTTTATATTATGAATGCAAAAGAGCGCATAAAGGCTTCTATCCTGTTCAGGAGCGTAGATAAAATCCCGGTGATGTACCGGGCGCTTAACTTTACATCCTTTAGCCTAATGAAACATTTCAACATCGGCAATCCGGATGACCCTGACCTGCTATTGAAAAAATACAAGGAGCTGATTAGCGCCCTTAAAATAGATACATGGTCTTCAGGATGCAATATAGGGAAATTCTCAACCTTTGTTCCAGGATATAAAGGGCCTGAACTTGATTTTGTTGATAATAATTATTATTCAGCAATAGGCATACCGACAAAACCAAAGACGATAGCTGAATATGATTATACATTTACAGAAATAATCTCAAATCCCCTGGCACGTGCACAGTCACCAGGCGAGGTCAAAGGTTTTTTGACAAAAAAGCTTGATTTTTTTGATTTTGATAACCTTATAAATAATGTCCTTAACCTGAGGGCAAGCGGCATACTTGGAGGCGGTCCAAAAAAAACTGCAGAAGAGAATTTAACAGATAGAAATGAAGACCTGCAGTCATCAGAAGAAAAACTTGCAGGAAGCCTTTCCATGGACACCCTTGCATCTGAGGGTGAAGCATTTATCTGCATGGGCAATGTGCTTAGCAACCCTTATATGCTTTGCAGTTATTTGAGAGGGATGGACACTTTCCTTCTTGACCTTGCCGGCAATAAAAGTATGGCAGAAGCAGTCATTGGTGAAGTGAAAGATTTTGTAGTTGAATTCAACAGAAGGTATATAAAATCAGCAACGGGAAGGTGCGAATACTTTGGCTGCTGGGATGATGTGGCAATGCAAAACGGCATGATGTTTCCGCC
>CAZGTW010000127.1:0-3301 GCA_964528815.1 uncultured Actinomycetota bacterium
AGGCAGTAGAGATTGCAAAATCAAATCTTGAAATAGACGGCAAGGGCCATTCAGTTGCTATCCATTCAAATAATAAGCAGAACATTCAAAAGCTTGCTGACTCCGTATACGTATCAAGGGTCATAGTAAACCAGGCTAGCAATTTCAATGCTGGAGGAGGATTTGCCATAGGTTTTGCCCCGACGACAACGCTTGGGTGCGGCACATGGGAAAACAATATACTGTCCGAGAACCTGACATATAAGCATTTGATGAATGTTACAAGGATAGGTTACCCGATACCAGGGCCGGCACCTTCAAGTCAAGAAATATGGGGCTCCTGAAAAAGCACTGGTCTAAAACAAAGATTGGGCCGGTTTTAAATTTTTAGTTGGAAATGACAAAAATAAAATACTATTTGAAAGGAGTATTTAAATGAGTGATTTTATAAAAACAGATACAGAAGACCTTTTTTTTGAGGACTCTGCAGTAGGAAGGATGAAGAAACAGCTCTGGGAATCAAGCGATGAGGAGATTGATAAGGTCCTTGCAGATTACGGCATCCCTTCTCCTCCGGAGTGGACAAAAGAAGGCACATACATTCAGACAACAATCAGGCATAAGATAATAGAGCAGAGAAGGAAAAATGACATAGTATTTATTCCCGTTGGATGCACTGAGCTTCATGGACAGCATATGGTAAGTGCAACAGATACATTTTTTGTTACCCAGATTCTTGAAGGTGTCCGAAGGTTTACAGCAAAAAGAGGCGTTCCTATAAACATAGCTCTTCCTCCGCTTAATTATGGTGTGCACCCTTACCATCATGTGGGGCTTCCTGGTACAGTGGTCATTCAGGAAAATACAGCAAAAGCATTTTTAATGGATGTTATGCTTGGCCTGTGGAACGACGGATTCCGTAAGCAGATAATAGTAAATAATCATGGACAGCTCTGGATGCTTGAATCTACTATCCAGGATTTTGTAAAGAAATACCAGATCCCCGGTATATTCAGGGTGCTTGACTGGCACAGGTCAGTCAGGGAATTCTTCAGGACAAAAGATAAAGGCGGAAAGTACGACACCCCATTTACACATGCAGATGAAGCAGAAACCTCTATCGGACTGCTGATGTTCCCTTATATGGTGGACATGAAACACGCATGTGATACAGAGCCCGAGTTCTATATTCCGGGCGGGCATATGGATTCACCTACAGATGCATACAGAAGGCCGTCAAAGTGGTCCGAATGCGAGGGCCATGTGGGACTTGAAGTAACAACAACTCCTGAAGGTGTTGTCGGGCATGCTACAAAAGCCACTGCATATAAGGCAAAGAGGCCTATTGCTGCAATTCTTAAATATTTGACGCTTTTAAATGATGAGATACTCGAGGCCCTTCCGCCAGGAAAAGTTCCTCCTGTAGAGAAAGTCACATTAAGGACAGAAAAAGAGATGGAACCGTACTTGAAAGAACCTTTAAGCAAGGGCTGGAGGTCAGTTTACGGCCTGCCAAGGATAGGATTTTAATTACTTAAATATTAAAGAGTACCGATATGGAAGATAAAATAACTGAACTGCAGAATATTGCCAAAAACTTAAGGATAAACACCTTTAAGGCAATAACAAATGCCGGAGGCGGCCATTATGGGGGGAGCCTTTCAGCAATTGAAATTATCGCTGTGCTATATTTCGATATAATGAGGACTGACCCTGCAAATCCCTGTGATGACAGAAGAGACAGGCTCGTGCTTTCAAAAGGGCATGCGGGGCCCGTCCTTTATACGGCGCTTGCGATGCGCGGATATTTCCCTTTGTCTGATTTAAAGGACCTTGACAAACCGCTTTCAAATTTCCCGAAACATGTTGACAGGCTGAAGTTAAAGGGCATAGATGCTTCAACAGGTGCGCTTGGCCAGGGGCTTTCAATTGCATGCGGCATGGCAATATCTTTAAAACAGCAGAAAAAAGACAATTTTGTCTATGTTGTTATGGGAGACGGGGAACTCAACAGCGGGCAGGTATGGGAAGCTGCCATGACAGCTTCAAAATATGGCCTTGATAATATAATTGCAATAGTTGACAGAAATGAGCTGCAGATAGATGGCGCTACAGATGACATAATGCCGCTTGAGCCGTTAAAAGACAAGTGGGCCTCTTTTGGGTGGGCTGTTTTTAAGGCAGACGGCCATGACGTCAGGTCCCTTCACTCTGCAATAACCGAGTCAAAGAAAGTTACTGGAAAACCGGCCATAATTATTGCAAAGACAGTAAAGGGATGCGGCATATCTTTTATGGAGGGCAAATGGCAGTGGCACAGCGGAGCCATAGATGAAAACCAGTTCAGGCAATGCCTGGCAGAATTGGGGGACGAAACATAGATATGAAAACCATAGACATAAAAAAAGATTTTAAACCCTGTGCACAGACATACGGCCCTGTGCTGGCAGCGCTTGGCAAAGAAAATCCTGATATATTTGTGGTAGAGGCAGACCTCATGAAGGCATCCGGCACAAGGCCTTTTATGGAGGCGTACCCGGACAGGCATATAAATGTCGGTGTTGCTGAACAGAATCTTGTAGGGCTAGCTGCAGGGCTTGCAGCAATGGACAGGATACCATTTGCATGCACAATGGCAAACTTTATATCCCAGAGGGCATGCGACCAGGTGACAATAAGTGTTGCATTTAATAAATTCAATGTAAAGCTTGTCGGGTGTTATGCAGGTTTAAGCCAGGAAAAAAACGGGGCAACGCATATAAGCATTATGGACATTGCCATAATGAGATGCCTTCCGAATATGAAAGTGGTTGTCCCTTCTGACCATGCCGAGCTTGCAGATGTGCTGGAATTTGCAGTAAAAGATACCGGGCCTCTTTATATAAGGATGCCAAGAGTGCTGCCTGAGAAACTTTTTGATGATTCGTATAAGTTCAATTTAAATAGGGGATTCCAGGTAAAAGACGGCATAGATATTACATTAATATCTAACGGCATCTCTTCATCAGTTGCAGTTAATGCAATAGGTGAGCTCAAAAAAGAAGGAATAGATGCAGGGCTTATCCACCTTCCGGTGGTAAAACCCGCAGATGAGTCAATCATCCTTGCTGCTGCCGCAAAAACAGGTGCTATAATTACAATAGAGGACCATTCAATTTATGGAGGGCTCGGGGGGCTTGTATCAGAAATAACGAGCAAGAATCGCAGCGCAATAGTTGCCCGTATCGGACTGGAGGATAAATTCGGGCTGACTGCAAACCTGGATTTCCAGCTGGATTACTTCGGGATCTCTGTTGAAAATATTTTAAAAGTTGCAAAAGAA
>CAZGTW010000128.1:0-3267 GCA_964528815.1 uncultured Actinomycetota bacterium
GCCCTCTTCGTACCATCTCTCAATAGTGGAGCCCCAGAAACCGAATTCCCATTTATTCGGCGGGACATTTCTTTTAAATCTCATTGTTTCCAGAAATTTTTCCCTGGAATTCATTTATGTTTTTTTCCTGTTTTAATGTCTAAAACTTTTTTAGCTGCTTCTGCAATGCTTTCCGGGTCCAAACCCATATAGTCAAGCAGGGATTCGACATCCATCGCTGTACAGGCGAAACGGTCCTTTAAACCTATGGGTTCAACCGGTACCGCCATATTATTTAGCGCCAGCGTTTCTGCAACTGCACTGAAAAGTCCCCCGATAATACTGTTTTCCTCTATGGTGACAAATGAGCCTGTTTCTTCTGCACATTTTAAAATGATTTGAACATCAAGAGGTTTTAGGGTATGTATCTCCAGCACCCTTGCAGAGATGCCCTCTTTTTCAAGTGATTTTGCAGCAAGCAATGTCCTGTGAAGCAGTGTGCCGCAACAGATAAGTGTTATATCATCTCCCGGTAAAAGAATATTGCCCCGCCCTAAAATAACTTCGTGGTCACCAGTAAAAAGAACCGGCAGGTCCGCCCTGCTTAACCTTAAATAAACAGGACCCTCATGCTCAGCTGCTATTTTAACCATCTTTACTGTCTCAACCGGATCGGCACTGACAAGTATTGACATATTCGGCATTGCCCTCATTACTGATAAATCAAATACAGAGTGATGTGTGGGTCCGTCTTTATAATCAGAAATTCCTGCGTAACTGCCCACAATCTTTACATTTGTATTTGCATAAGAAACACAAGTCTTTATTTGTTCAAGGCCCCTGTTGCACACAAGGGCAGCAAATGAGTCGACAAACGGAATGAAACCCTCCAGGGCAAGGCCAACTGCAGTATCTACCATGCCGGCTTCTGCAATGCCTACATTAAAAAACCTTTCCGGGTATTCTTCGGCAAAATATTTTGTCATGGTCGAGCTTGATACATCTGCATCGACAACTACTATCCTGCCATTTTCGGCTCCGCATTTTACAAGTGCCTTTCCGTAACTTTCCCTGATTGAAGCGATTTCTGGATTTTCCAGGTTACTGGCAAGCATTTTCTTTTTCCCTCTTTTCAAGCTCAGCAATTGCAGCCTCGTACTGCTCTCTGCTAGGTGCAATGCCGTGCCATTTGCTCCGGTTTTCCATGAAAGAAACCCCTTTGCCTTTTGTGGTCCTGGCAATTATTATTGTCGGCATCGAGTGCATGTTTTCAGCCTCATCGTAAGCCTCCAGAAGTTGCCTTATATTATGCCCGTCAATTGTTATAACTTTAAAATTAAAAGATCTCCATTTGTCCGCAATGGGTTCAAGCGGCATTATTTCATCGACCGGCCCGTCAAGCTGAACGCCGTTATAATCAAGTATAGCTGTAAGTTTGTCCAGCTTGAATTTGGCAGCAGTCATTGCGCCTTCCCATATTATGCCGCTCTGTATTTCACCGTCACCCATTAAGACATATGTCCTGAAATCCAGCTCTTTAAGCCTTGCAGCAAGAAGCATGCCTGAAGCGATATTTAATCCATGCCCCAGGGTTCCTGTTGTCATATCCACACCAGGAGTCCTGTTCCTGTCAGGATGCCCCTGCAGATTACAGCTTAACTCTCCCCAGGACTCAAGCTGGGCCAAATCAAAAAAACCTCTTAATGCAAGAGCTGCATACAGTATTGCACTGGCATGCCCCTTGCTTAAAATGAATCTGTCCCTTTTTTCCCATGAGGGATTTGCAGGGTCTATTCTTAATTTGCTGAAATACAGGGAAGCGATAATCTCTGCAGAGGACAAGCAGCCGCCCGGATGGCCCGCACCCCTTTTATAAATGATTTCCAGGGATTTCTTCCTTAACCAGGAAGCTGTCTTTTCCAGTTCTATGATATGTTTTTCAGTATACAATCTGCCGGACCTTTCTATGATTATAGATATTAATATATATTTTAATCATTGTCAAAAATATTATAAGAAATTTAAATATATTTATATATTTATTTTCAATTTTAAATATATTTACAGTTAAATAAAATTATTATATTATACTTTCAGTATTACTTTTATAATTTCAGGCACGATATGAAAGCTGCTATCTGGAAATCTGTAAACAATATAGAAGTTGAAGAAATAGGCATACCAAAAACCAGTGAAGGCGAGGTCCTGGTCAAAGTGGCATATGCCGGCATCTGCGGTTCCGATATCACAGTGCTTAGCGGAAAGCATATAAATGCAAAACCGCCGGTTGTCCTGGGCCATGAATTTTCAGGAGTTATTGAAGATTCAAAATCCAAGTATTTTAAAAAAGGTGACAGGGTCGCTGTTGAGCCGCTCGTATCTTGCGGTTATTGCAAGCCGTGTTCCGAAGGCAACAACCATGTATGTGCCAACCTGAAACTGTTGGGAATAAATGAGGACGGGGCCTTTGCTGAATATGCGAAAGCCCATGAGAGCAAGACCTTTAAGATACCTGATAATATGCATTTGATGGAAGCTGCAATGCTTGAGCCCTTTTCAGTTGCTATGCATGGCATGGATGCAAGCAATATGAAAATAGGAAAACATGTACTTGTAGTTGGGGCCGGCCCGGTCGGTATTATGGCTGCAATGCTTGCAGGTTATTTTGGGGCCGGTAAAGTCATTGTTTCAGAGCTTACAGAATTCCGCATAGATTTTGCTGAAAAACTCGGATTTGAGACATTTAATCCTTCAGGCGATGGCGACCTTGTTGAACATATACTAAAACATACTGACGGCAATGGGGCAGACATAGCATTTGAATGCGGAGGCACGCCGGAATCGGTCAAATCATGCCTTGACTGTATAGGCATAAAGGGCAGAGTTGTGCAGATAGGGATCCCCAAGGTCCAGATTGAAACAGATTACAGGCGCATGGTTTATAAGGAGCAGGAGATAATGGGAATCAGGATTTACCAGAAAGGCACATTTGGCCGGGCAATAAGGTTTCTTTCCGACAGGAACATAAACTTAAAAGGCCTTGTTTCTGATATTTTCAGCCTGGAGGATATTAAAAAAGCCATTGAACGTGCAAATGATAAAAACAAAAGCTTAAAAGTATTGATTAAGTTTTAATACCTTCCAGGTATCTATTGGATAATGCTTCCCAAATTATAAGCAGGAAAATAAAGCAGTACATATACTTGAAAAAATAAATACCAGTTTTAAAATCTTGTTTAAAATATGGCAGGACCGAAAACCAGATTGCCATCAACTGGCTTGTAAGCC
>CAZGTW010000129.1:0-3203 GCA_964528815.1 uncultured Actinomycetota bacterium
GCCAGTTGATGTGCAGCCACTGCAAAGCTCTGCTGCTTAAGGACATGGTCGATATCAATGATTTCCCTCAATTTAAAAGCAGCAATAAATCTGTGATTAAATCAGAAAACAAAAATAAAGAAGAAATTAAAACAAACAGGTTAAAAGATATAATCAATCACTTCGGGCAGGGTACTGTAAAGGGCATACTTGTAAGTGGGGGATTTGACAGGTACGGAAGGCTGCCTCTTGACTTGCATGTGATGGAAGAGATAAAAGAAATTAAATCGTTAATGAAGGAAAAAATCAGGATTTTTATCCACCTCGGTTTTGTAAATGATGAAGAAATAAAACTAATAAAGGGCTCATGTATAGATGGCGCTCTTGTTAATATTTTTTCCGACAGGCACGCAATCGAAGAAGTTTACAACCTTAAAGGTTTTGCTCCACAGGATTTCTATACTAATTTAAAAAAAATAAAAAACTCAGGAATTAAAGTAGCTCCGCACCTTATTCTCGGGCTCGGGAGCATGGCAGACATAAGAGGGGAGTTTGTTTCTATCGATGAGATTGCAAAAACAGGTGCAGATTGCCTTGTATTTGCAATTGAAAAAAAACTTTCAAAAAGCCACAGGCCCGGCTACTCAGAAGTTTATGCAAAAGATATTATCAAATTATTTGAATATGCAAAAACAATAATGCCCGATGTGCCGCTGGCACTTGGTTGTGCAAGGCCGCCTGGTCCCGCGTATGAAGAACTTGAGATAGAGCTTGTAAAAAGGGGTGTTGATGCCATTGCATTTCCTTCTGAAAGAACCGTTGATTTTGCGATAGAAAATGGCATTGATTTTAAGTTTACCGAACAGTGCTGCGCATTTCCTTCATTCTGATATAATATTTACAAATATTATATTTATTTACCTGTATTGCTGTTAAATATAAAAATTTAATGGCTGCGCTTTTAGCAACTGGAAGGAAGTTGGGCAGATGGGCAATATAAGTATTGTAACTGACAGCACTTCGGACCTCCCTCAATATATCTGCAAAGATTGTAATCTGACTGTAGTACCGCTTTCGGTTATGTTTGGAGGCAGGATATATATTGACAATGGCACGGATATAGAACCTGGCAGATTTTATAGAATGCTAAAAGAGTCAGAAGAAATGCCTGCCGCATCCCAGCCTACACCGGGTGATTTTATAAAAACATACAGCAGGCTTCTTAATGTTTCTGACAGGATAATCTCAATTCATATTTCAGGCAAATTATCAGGTACAATAAATTCTGCAGGACTTGCTGCAAAAAACCTGGCAGGTGAAAAAATTGAAGTAATTGATTCTGCTGTTGTGCACATGCATTGCGGTTTTATAGCCCTTAAAGCTGCAGAAATGTCTAAAAATGGCTCGGCCTTTGAAGAAATCATTGACGGCATAAACCGGTACAGGGAAAAGATCCATTCTTACTTTATACCCAGGTCCATGGAGAACCTTATAAAGGGGGGAAGGGTAAGCAAAATCAGGGGGACAATGGCAAATCTTCTTGAAATAAAACCCATTCTTACCTTAAAAAATGGAGAGGTATCTTTGTATAAAAACTCCAGGAAATGGGAACTGGCAAAAAAAGAGCTCCTGGATATCATGGAAAAAAATATAAAGGGAAAAGGAAAACTTACAGTTTCAATAGGTGATGTCGCAGATAAGGACGAGGCAGGTTATCTGCATGAGCAGATAATGCAAAGGTTTGGTCCCCATAACCTTATAAGGACAAATATCGGCATAGTTGTAGGTTCACATCTTGGAATAGGGGGCATAGGAGTTACTTTTTTTGAAGATTAGATAAACATCATGTTTGAAGTCTTAAAAAACAACCGGGTGCTGGCTGTTTTATTGATTTAAAAAATCTTTAAAACTGCTGCACCCAATCTGTTACGATTCATTTTTGAATTACCTCACTTATTTATTTTGTAAGTGTAGCCAGTAATACAATAATACCTGTAAAAGGTATGAGCCAGAAGTTAAGCAATAAAGATATTGCTGTTTCTTTTACTTTTGCCTTCATTATTTTCACCTCCAATTTAAATTTGCCTTGTTTTTACAGAGTTTCTTATTTCCAGGCTGCCCTCAAGCACGATTCTTACAGGTTTTTCCCTGAAGTCTTCGCCTGCTTTAATGCGGGTCATCCTTTCCATAAGCATAGACACTGCTGTTTTGCCTATATTGTAAAAAGGCCTTTTGATAGTGGTCAGTGACGGTTCAAGATATTTACTGAGATAAATATCCCCGAAACCTGTAATGGATATCTCATCCGGGATGTGCAGGCCGCTTTCCCTGATTGCACTGATTGCGCCAAGTGCAATAAGGTCGCTTGATGCAAATACTGCATCGATTTCCTTGAGCCTGCCGAGAGCCTTTTTCATTGCCCGGTAGCCGGATTCAACTGAATACTCATCAGCAAATACTAAAGATTCGTCATATAATCCATGCTCTTCCATTGCTTCTTTCCATCCCAGGAACCTGTCTTCAAAAGACCTTGAATATTTCGGCCCTGATAATATGGCTATCTTTTTATGATTATTGGCAATAAGATAATTTGTTGCCTCATAAGCACCTGCAAAATTATTAAAAACCACAATATCCAGGCTTAATCCTTTTATTTCCCTGTTCACAAGAACAACCGGGACATTGCTTTCGGCCAGTATTGCGGGGTCGGTTTCTCTTGCATAAACAGGCACTATAATTATGCCGTCTACCCATTGTGCCATCAGGTCATTAATAAGCTTTGTTTCTTTTTCAGGATTATCATTTGAACCTGAAAGGAAAATATTGTAACCATTGCTCTCCAGTGTCTCAGAAATGCCTTTTATAAGGTCGGAGTAAAACGGGCTCGATATATCCGGCACTATTACTCCGATGTTTCCAGTCTGTTTTCTTGAAAGGCTCGCTGCAATTCTACTTGGCCTGAAATTTAAACTCTTTATTGCATTTTCCACTTTACCTCTATTTGTTTCAGACACTGTGCCGAGGCCATTCAGGACATTTGATACTGTCCCAACTGATACGCCTGCACTTTTTGCCACTTCTTTTATTGTTGCCATATTATTTTTATTTTTAATATCTTTTGTTTTTTTAAATTATAAAAAGTTGTAATATTTATCGTGAACCGTTTCAGTGAATCGGTTCATTTTTATATTTTATATATTTTAAAGTTATTGTCAAGAAATTTT
>CAZGTW010000130.1:0-3193 GCA_964528815.1 uncultured Actinomycetota bacterium
TAAATATTTGGAAAACCCGTCAAAAAAAGAGTTTGATATTAAAATCTTAAACGAGCTCGACAAAAACTATTACAGCGATGCTGTTTGTATATTTTATGAGGCATTTGAGCAAAAAATCAGGGCTTTTATAAAATCAAAAGAAAAAGCGCTGTCCATTTATGAAAAAAGCCTTATTCCGGATAAAATATTTCCTGCAGTCCTCGATAACAAAATAGTGGGCTTTGCCGGATTGCAGCATGATGGCAGAAGTTTTATTGAGGTCAAATACGCCACCCTGAGGTTATACTACAATCCTTTTAAAAGCGCCTTTATATATCAGATTTTTAAGCTCATGACCCCGAAAATAAAGAAAGACACTGTCAGGATAGACTCAATAGCTGTTTTAAAGCCCTACAGGAGCATGGGTATAGGCACAATGCTTATAAATGAAGTATTTGATTTTGCCAGGAAAAACGGTTTGAAGAAAGTCAGGCTTGAAGTTGTTGACACTAATCCAAAAGCAAAAGCGCTGTATGAGCGTATGGGGTTTGTCCAGGAGAAAAAAGTAAATTACTATTTCTTTGCAAGAACCGCAGGGTTTTCTTCTGAATATATAATGGTTTACACCCTCTAAAACTTTAATTCCTGTGACCCCTACATAAAATCCCAAATATGGGAAAAATACCCCTACAAAAATTCCCAAAAATGGGATAATATGTAGTAAATAAAAAATATGTTAAGTATATCTCAGGAAGAATTATATGGAGAGAATAATAATAGACGATCTTATAAAGTGGAAGTCATTGCATGACCGTAAACCACTGGTATTAAAAGGTGCAAGACAGGTAGGCAAGACTTATATTCTGGAGCAATTTGGCAGTAAGTACTTCAAAAAATACCACTATATTGATTTAAGGGAAAATAAAAATATAAGCAATATATTTAAAGACACATATAATCCCCTTGAAATAATAAGACAACTTGAATTTGTATTAAGGATACATATAAATACCAATGATGATTTACTGATATTTGATGAAATACAGGATTGCAAGGGAGCCATCACTTCACTTAAATACTTTCAGAAGGATATGGGCAAACTGGCTCTGATTGCTGCAGGCTCACATCTTGGAATGACAAAGAATGAAGAATCTTTTCCAGTCGGCAAAGTCAATTTTTTATATATGTTTCCGATGAATTTTGAAGAATTTTTACTGGCTGCAGATAAACAGGTATATGAAGAATATAAAAATTTCAGTATAGATAAGCCCTTTGTTATACCGGAGGTAATTCATAAACGTTTGCTGGAAATGTTGCGTTACTACTTCATAACAGGGGGCTTGCCTGAAGTTGTAGATAAGTTTATCAATACTTATAAAGAGAACGAGAGGGAGGCCCTAAGTGTGGTGCGCGAGAGCCAAAAAGAGCTTGTGGAAGGTTACAATGCAGACTTTTCAAAATATTCGGGTACAGTGAATGCTAACCATATACATATTGTATTTGAGTCGATCCCTGCTCAACTTTCAAAAGCATTTGATGAAGAGGTCCCCAAATATATTTTTAAAGGTGTTATACCCAACCAGAAAGGATATGAAAGGATTTCTGGACCACTTGGCTGGCTGGTAAAAAGCAGGCTTTGTATAAAAAGTTTTATTGCATCAAAAGCAGAGCATCCGTTAAGAAGCTACTGCCAGGAAAATAAATTTAAAATTTACCTTTTTGACACAGGAATTCTTAACTGCATGCTCAACACTCCACCCGAAGCTATACTTGCCGATAGCCTGGGTTCATATAAAGGATTTCTGGCTGAAAACTTTGTCGCTCAGGAACTTTATTCTTATCTTAACACAGAACTTATAGCCTGGTCGGAAGGAAGGTCCGAGATAGAATTCCTGATAAGCAAAAATGAACATATAGTTCCGCTTGAGGTAAAATCTTCCGGAAAGTCAAGAAAGTCTAAAAGCCTGGATGCATTTGTAGACAGATATAAACCAAAAAGAGCCTATAAATTAAGCAGTCAAAATTATGGGGAAAATGAAAATAAAAGCATAACAACTCTGCCTATATATTTTTGCGGTAAATTGGCAGTATAAAAATCCTGATAAATTATTGTCAGAATGACCCTTTACAGTAATCCAGGCTGATTCAGGAAATTATCCCTGACTTACTTTTCAATTGTATCCAGCTCTATTGTACCTGCATATGGAATGAATCCGTATTTGCCGCACAGTGACAGGAACTCATTTTTTAAGTCATCGGTGATTGAGTAGTCTATTGCAAAAACGAATTTGCCATTTTCTTTTGCATATAACAGATCTTTGAGGGCACTGGAATTTTCTTCTTCTTTTATCCGGACATTATTTTCAAACCAGAGGTTTTCTCTTCCGAACCCATCGATTGAGTTAAGAAATGCGTCGTTTCCTGCAAGCTCCTCGGCGTTCTGCGGGATAATAAGGAATTTGGGATTTAATGCCTTGGCTTTTGCAGAAATATCCTTTATAAATTCAGTCATATAATACTCAGACAAGTTAAAACCTTTTTGTTCAAAATACTCATAAGCATCCACCACATCAAGATAAACCCCGTCATAGCCCTTAAGCACAATTTCTTCAAGCATGGAAAAAATGATTTCCTGCCAATCCCGGTCCCAGAATTTTACTTTGAAATTTCCGGGCCAGTTTGGGTTTTCTTCTTCAATAAATTGGGGATTGCCAGTCTTCCAGTCACTTTGCCAGTAGGCCCTGTATATTTCAGCTTCTCCAATGCTAAGGTATGAGATAATGCTTTTGCCATGGTTTTTAAGGTCTGCTATTTGTCTTTCTGTAAGGGTACTGTCATCGCAATCGATTACTGCAATGTCAAAGTCTGCCCTGTGAAGCATCAAAAAACCTGCGCACTGCAGTATGACAATTAGCCTGTCCCTGTCGCTAAAAACCGGAGCCTGGACATTACTGGTGTAAGTTTCATTTACAATGTTGTTTTCGGCTGAAGAAGGCGTACTATTTGCAGCAGCGCTTTTTTCAGCAGTTGGTGCACTGTCTGCAATGCCGGTTGCCTCCGCTGCGCTGCCGTCGACTATTGCGCATGAGCATAGACCGGAAAATAAAAATACAATAGCCGCAAATGCAGAGATAAATAAATATATTTTATTTTTCTTCATTATTTCTAAAAATATCCTGAAATTGAAAAACTCGTATAAATTGTAACCTTATTA
>CAZGTW010000131.1:0-3158 GCA_964528815.1 uncultured Actinomycetota bacterium
ACTTCTTTTGAGGATGGGGGACTTGAAAAGCTCCTGGCATGCTACTGCAGCCATAATGGGGTCCTGTCAATACAACCATACCACAGGATAAAAAACTTTTATGAAAATTTTGCAGTTTATTTCAATATAATAATGATGTGCGCAATGAATGTGTTTACACCGCTTGGATTCAGGCTAAAACCGATAGGCGCGTTCGGCCCTTGCATGGTATGCAGCAGGCAATCCTACTTTTCTATCGATGGCCATCGAAGTACAAAGAAAAAAATACTTGAAGATATAGAGATAGGCAAAAAATTCTTAAAAAACGGCACATATGTTTACTGCTTTGGAGGCAAAGGCACTATTTCATTCAGGATGTACCCTTACGGGCTTGGCAGCGTTGTCAATGGTTTTGCAAAGGGTTTTACGATTGGGGCAAGCTCCACTTCGATACTTAACCTGATACTGGTCATTTTCTGGATAGCAGGTTCATTTTATCCGATAACACTGCTGATTAAATCAGCATTTACATTTGATTTGTTCAGCCTTGTTACAGGCCTGGTTTTTTACTTTGCATATGCTGCGCAGCTTTTATGGATGGCAAGAAGAATCGGTAATTTCAACCCGGTTTTTGCTCTTATATGGCCATTTTTTTGGTTTTTTTCATAATAATTTTTTTCTGGTCAATTATACAGCTTGTATTTAAGATCAATATTAAATGGAAAGGCAGGACGGTAAACAAATGATATTTGTACTGCCCCATTTCTGGATAATATTTCTTGATATTTTTTTATGGCTCGTGATACACCTTGGAATATCCTATGCATGTTCAAAAATACCGATTGGGAAGTTTGACCCCCAAAACCGCTTTTACAGGCCAAAAAGCTTTGAAAAAGGCGGCAAACTATACACAAGGATTTTTAAGATAAAAAAATGGAAAAATATCGTTCCGGATGGAGCAAAATTATTCAGGGGAGGATTTCCAAAAAAAATCTTGAACAATGCAGCCAGGAATACCTCAGGACTTTTGCGCTTGAGACCTGCCGGGGCGAACTTACGCACTGGCTCCAGATATTGCCTTCGGGGATATTTTTCCTCTGGAACATATGGTGGGCCGGTATTATTATGGTAATATATGCACTCTGTGTAAATATCCCATGCATTCTTCTTCAAAGATATAACAGGGCAAGGCTTATGCGGGTTACGTCATCTTCCCGGGTTTAATGAATTTTTTTATAAGATAGCTTACAAAAAATACTGCAGAAGCAAAAATTATTATTATTGCCCCGGAAGAAAAATCAAGATAATAAGACAGGAGCAGCCCTGCCAGGGTTATAAGTGTGCCTGTTAAAACAGAATAAAACATCATTTTTCTTACATTATATGTAAAGAGCCTGCATATAGAAGCAGGGATTGTAAGAAGCGCAATTACCAGTATTATTCCTGCCACCCTGATAAGGATTACAACACTTAAAGCAACAAGACACAAAAGCAAAAAATAAAATACCCTTACTGCAACTCCTGAAACTGCAGCAAATTCTTCATCAAAAGAAATGGCAAGAAACTCTCTGTAAAATAATGAGGCAATAATTACTATAATAATATCAAGTCCCAGCATAAGGTAAATATCAAATAAGGGCACCGTAAGTATATTACCGAAAAGATAGCTGAAAAGGTCGGGCGCATAGCCTGGTGTCAGGTTTATAAACAGTATTCCCATTGCCATTCCAAGGGACCATATTATTCCAATTGCTGTATCTTCGCTTATTTTTGTCCTGCGGCTCATTAATCCGATTGATACAGCAGATGCAAGGCTGAATGGTATAGCTGCCAGTATCGGGTTTATCCCTAAAAAATATCCCAGCCCTATTCCGCCAAATGCAGCATGAGATATGCCGCCGCTGATAAATACTATTTTCTTAACTACTACATATGTTCCTACAATGCCGCAGGCGACATTTACAAGTACCGCAGCAATTAATGCATTTCTCATGAATTCATATTCAAAAAAAGCCATTTTAATGCAGGTGCTCCTTCAATACCCGGTGCGGTGCCCCATGTGCAAGAAGCTCGACAGGGCAGCCATATGTGGCTTCCAGTTTTCCAAGGCTCCCTTCCTTGGGGCCATGGTAAAAAAGCTTGCGGTTAAGGCATATTACTTTTTCAAAATACTCTGCAATTACTCCAATGTCATGTGTTACAAAAACAATAGCCATTTTTTTATTCAAATCCTTTATAAGCTCATAAAAAGATGCCTGCATCTCAGGATCCACTCCTGACATCGGTTCATCAAGAAGCAGCAATCCCGGATTGTTTACAAGCGCCCTTGCAATAAGCATACGCTGAACCTGCCCTCCGGAAAGCATTCCGATGTGCCTGTTTTTAAGTTCAAGTATTCCTGTGGTTTCAAGCGCAATATCAACCGCTGCATAATCCTTCTTTCCATATCTTTTACCGGCTCCTCTATAAATTCCCATAAGGACCGCTTCCCGCACATTTAATGGAAAAGAAAAGTCAAATGAACTCGTCTGCGGCAAATACCCGACATTATGCCTTTTTTTTTCAGGAGGGCCGCCAAACAACTTTACAGTTCCGGTTGAAGGTCTGTAAATGCCCAGTATGAGTTTTATCAAAGTGGTCTTGCCTCCTCCATTAGGGCCGATTACTGCAACAAGGTCCTTTTCGCATAAATTTAAGTCTATATCTTCAAGAACCTTATAACCATTGAAATCAAAGGAGACCTTGTCAAATTCCACTATTGGCTGCTGCTGGCAACTGTAATTATTTGAATCCATAAATTCCCTGTTAAATCAACATAAATGACAGGTTTATTATTGAAGGTATTTTTTCATTGATTCTAATACAATTTCCATATTTTGCATATAATCCGGCCCAAGCGGGTCAATAAAAATCACTGTCCCTCCTATTTCTGCAGCAATCACTTCAGCACTTTTCGGATTAAATTGCGGCGATGCAAATATTACTTTAATCCCGTTTTCCTTAGCCAGTGCTATTACTGATGCTATTTCTCTGGCAGTAGGTTCCTTTCCCTGCTGCTCAACGGTTACCTGGACAAGTCCATAATCTCTTGCAAAATATGCCCACGCAGGATGATAAACTATAAACTTTTTATTTGTTTTATCACTCAGCCCATTTTTTATTTTCAGGTCAAGCTCATC
>CAZGTW010000132.1:0-3079 GCA_964528815.1 uncultured Actinomycetota bacterium
CTCTTACTGAGCGCTCCATGCAGAAGTTTAATTTTAAGATGATTATCATAAATCCATATATTGCATTTTGCCGTTTTATTGATGGGAAAGTATTGATTTATCGCATCTTGTACTGTGCAAGAAATTATCCTCATTTGTTTAAGGATTCCATGAAATAGAAATAATTACTAAAACATACTTTTAAATACCATTAGCAATATGAAGTTGCAGGAGTGGTATAATCCGGATAGGGATTGTTCTTTAAGTAAAAATGAAATAAAAAATTCAGAAAGCAAAAAGGAGATTTATATAAAATATGCAAAACAACAGTCATGAAAATAATAAGATGCAAATTGAAGCAATAAAAAACGGAAGGTATCTGCTAAAAGACTCAATACGGCTTGTTACGGATTTTTCAAGAACTGACCAGGGGCTTGGAATAAAGCCTCCACCAGTTGAAAAGCCATTCAGCCCGGATAAGCCAGTAGTAATGCTTCCTGAACCTGGCAAGTGGGATTCAATAAAGGATTTTGGCCTTATAGAGGCAATAAAAAGGCGAAAGAGCCATCGAAAGTTCCTGGGAGAAAATTTGAGCCTTGAAGAAGTTTCCTATCTTTTATGGGCTACACAGGGAGTGAGAAAAAGAGTCGGGGAAGCGACACTGCGAAATGTCCCATCAGCAGGAAACAGGCATGCTTTTGAGACATATCTTTGTGCCCTTGATGTTGGCGGACTTGAAAAGGACGCAATTTACAGGTACCTGCCCATTGAGCATGAGCTTTTCCTTGAATTTAAAGAAACAGATTTGAGGGAAAAAATAGGCATTGCTGCGATGGGCCAGTTCTTTGTGGGCAGCTCAGCGGCAGTATTTATCTGGACAGCTATTCCCTACAGGATGGAATGGCGCTATGGCCAGGCGGCCCATAAAGTCATTGCAATAGATGCCGGCCATGTCTGCCAGAACCTGTACATTGCCTGTGAAGCAATAGGGGCCGGCACCTGCGCCATTGCTGCATATAACCAGGAATTGATGGACAGACTGGTAAGAGTCGACGGCGATGAAGAGTTTGTAATATATCTTGCGCCTGTCGGGAAAGTCTAGATGGAAAACACGGGCATCGAAAATATACTTAAGTTAAAAGGACTTTTTGAAGAGCTTGATAACCTTGCTGCTGAATATTTAAAGTTTGCTTTTGGTGATAATTCCACTGGTAATTTTAATGGCAGCGACACCGCTAATATTCAGGGCAGTAAAGGATTTAAAATCGGCAATCTCAAACTGAATGGCGCCCTGGTTGCTGCGCCTCTTGCAGGCATAAGCGACAATACGTTCAGGATTTTTTCAAAAGCTTTTGGCGCATCCCTTAGCTATTCTGAAATGATTTCTGCCTACGGCATTCATTTTAAAAACAGGGAAACTAATTCACTTTCTTATATAACAGGTTATGAAAGGCCATGTGGGATACAGCTTTTCGGCTCAGAGCCTGATATTTTGCTTGAAGCTGCGCTTGCAATGCAGGATAAGGCAGATATTATAGATATAAATATGGGATGTCCGGTGCCGAAAGTTTTAAAGACCGGAAGCGGCGGCATGCTGCTGGCAGATGAGGACAAGATTGCAAAAATAATATCTGCAGTTGCTCCAAATATTAAAAAGCCCCTGACAATAAAAACGCGCCTTGGCTGGGATAAAAACAGTATTAATATAGAGAGGGTGGCAAAAATAGCCAGTGAAAACGGGGCATCGGCCATAGTGATCCATGCAAGGACAGTAAAGCAGGGGTTTACAGGACAGGCAGACTATAGCTTTATAAGGAAGGTTAAAGAAAACCTTGATATTCCTGTTATTGCAAGCGGTGATATTGACAGCCCTCAAAAAGCAGCAGACTCAATAAGAGAAACAGGCTGTGATGCGGCAATGATTGGCAGGGCACTTAAAGGCAGGCAATGGATCTTGCCCGGCATGAACGCTGCAATTAATACCCTTGCAAATAAAGACTTTGCATCATCAGATACATTGGCAGGGCAAGCATATATGCACAATATTGAACCGCCAGTACAGTTTTTAAAATCCTTTGCCGGACTGTATCTCAAGTTCATGATAGAGTTTAAAGGAGAAATAAAAGCTCTGCATGAGTTCAGGAAAATGCTTGCCTGGATATTTAAGGGGCTGAGAGGCATATCCCGGCATAAAAATGAATTCTTTTCAATAAGCACAGAAGAAGATGCAATAAGAGTAATAGAGAGCATCAATATATAAAAATTTGTACAAAAAATGTAATAAAAGTAAAGCAACTCAGCATTATAGAAGGCAATTTATAGAATTAGAAATAAAAAATATCATATTTAGAATATAAAATTTGAGTATAGGGGAGTGTTTAAATGAAAATCGATTTAACAGGTAAAGTTGCAGTTGTTACAGGCGGAGCAGGCGAGATAGGCCGCACGCTTGTTGACTCACTTGCAGAGTGCGGGGCAGATGTTGCAATCTGTTATTACAGCAAGAAGGATTTTGCACATAGTTTAAAAAGCGGAATAGAAAAAAGGCACAGAGTAAGGGCGCTAGCAGTTTTTGCCAATGTTGCTGATTATGATTCAGTCATGGAAATGAAAAAAGAAGTAAACAAAGCCCTGGGTACGGTTGATATTATAGTAAATAATGCGGTGGCGCAGATTGATGGCTGGAAAGGTGTAATAGATCAGCCGCTCAAGGATTACGAAGGACAATTTAGGTCAAGCGTTATGCACAATGTAAATATGATAAAAGCTTTTGTGCCTGATATGATAAGCCAGAAATACGGCAGGGTAATCGGCATAAACACGGAATGTGCAATGCAGAACTTTGAAACGCAGTCAGCATATGTATCCGGCAAAAGGGGAATGGATGGCATATTGCGCGTACTTGCACGAGAAGTGGGCCAGTATAATATTACAGTAAACCAGGTTGCGCCTGGCTGGATAATCAGTGACATTTGCCGCAACCCTGATGGCAGTGAGAGTAATATAAATCAGGATTTTCCATACATAGATAGGGTACCAATGAGAAGACGGGGCACTGACAGTGATGTGGCAAATGCAGTGTGTTTTTTGGCATCTGATC
>CAZGTW010000133.1:0-3031 GCA_964528815.1 uncultured Actinomycetota bacterium
ATTATACCTTTACTGATATTTTTAAAAAAATTTATCAGTGAAAATTTAATATTGATTTAGAAGCTATGAAACTTTTCTCGAGTCTGGACGCCTAGGGGAAAGTGGAGCAAGTGGCGTAACCGACTAAATTGTAAGATTTAGCCGGTTTTGCAAACCCAAGGGATCCTGGCCAGCTCAGGTTATTAAAAACTGATTCAGTGACAGGGCTACCGGTGGCTGGTGCTGTATATAACATCTATAACAGCGGTGGCACATTGGTAGAAATAATTACTACAGGACCTGACGGTTGGGTTGCTGTCACTCTCCAGAATTGGGGTACTTATTCTGTTAAAGAAGCTAAAGCACCTGATGGTTACCTGCTTGATACTAATTCTTATAGTGTTACCTTCAATGCAAAGAACCTATATCAAGTTCTGTATGTTAAGGACACTCCAATAACTCCTACCCCAACAGTTACAGTAGCAGGTTTGATAGAAGTGCTTTCATTTACAGGTGTTCCGCCAGTTGTTCCTATTTCTGGATTCTCAGTAATTATTAGTGGCATCGCCCTTCTAGCTGCTTCACTTGTGAAAAGGAGAAAGAAATAAAAAAGTAAGATTTATTAGTTAGGCAAAGCTCAGTAATTAAGTGCCTATGATAACCTGAAAAATATTGAGAGAAATAGCCTGGAATAATAACCAGGCTATTTCTTTTATATTGTTGTTTATTATAAAATGGGTATGAAAAATTAAGTAACATTATTATCTTTTAATAGGGTTTCAGGAGTATTTAAATGCTTGAAAATTCTTATAGTCATAATAGCATTCAAAATCTTTTATCTATTAAACCTGACAATGTTTTAGCAAATGACGCCAAAAAAATAATCCAGGAGCTAAAAAATGAACTAAACCACCACAACTACTATTACTATATTAAAGACAACCCCATTATAAGCGACGATTACTATGACAAGCTCATGAGGCTGCTTGAAAATATTGAGAAAAAATATCCTGAGCTCATAACAACTGATTCCCCGACACAGCGAATAGGCGCTCCACTTGAAGGCGGCTTTAAAACAGTTACCCATGGTGAAAAAATGCTCTCACTTCAGGATGCTTTTGATTACAATGAGTTAAAGGATTTTCTTGACAGGGTATATAAGGACCTTGGAATGGACCAGGACAAGGTTGATTTTGTATGTGAGTTAAAGATAGACGGCTCAGCTGTTTCACTTGTCTATGAAGATGGCATATTTAAAAGCGGTGCCACCAGGGGAGATGGCATTATTGGAGAAGACATCACAAACAATCTTCGCACTATTAAGGCAATGCCATTAAACCTTGGCATACTGGAAGAAAAAACTCCGGATGATGGCAGTAGAAATAATAAAGGTCAGTTATTTACGCCGGAAACAATTATTCCTTCAAGATTAGAGGTGAGGGGAGAAGTTTATCTTGCCAAGGAGGAATTTGCTAAAATCAACCAGCAGCGTGAAGAAGAAGGCCTGCCCCTTTTTGCAAATCCAAGAAATGCAGCTGCAGGCTCACTCAGGCAGATAGACCCCAAAATGACAGCAGAGCGCAAATTGAATATTTTCCTTTACGGCATAGCTTCAAACAATGAGCTTACAAAAGCAGGAATAGATAACCAGTTTACAGTTCTTGAGCTTTTAAGAAAAATCGGGCTCAGGGTAAACCCTAACATAAAAAAAGTCACAGGATTTGAAGAAATAAGGCAGTATATAGAATACTGGCGGGAAAAGCGCCACAGCCTCTCGTATGAGACTGACGGCATAGTAATAAAGGTAAACAGCTTTGCCCTTCAGCAGAGGCTTGGCCAGACATCCAAAAATCCGAGGTGGGCAGCAGCATTCAAATATCCTCCTGAACAACAGATAACAAAAGTAATTGACATTACAGTTAACGTCGGGCGCACTGGCACACTTACACCCGTTGCAGAACTTGAGCCTGTAAGGATATCAGGCTCAACAGTTTCTCATGCAACACTTCACAACGAAGACGAATTAAAAAGAAAAGATGTCCGTATTGGTGACTATGTAGTTGTACATAAAGCAGGGGAGATAATCCCTGAGATAATCATGCCGGTAAAGGAAAGGCGAACCGGAGACGAGAAAGAATTTGTAATGCCGGCCAAGTGCCCTGTATGCGGTTCAGGTGTTGAGAGACTACCTGGTGAAGTTGCAGTAAGGTGCACATCCTTTGCATGTCCTGCACAGCAGTTTGAAAGGATAGTGCATTTTGCATCCAAAGGCGCAATGGATATAGATGGACTCGGACCCGCAATAGTAGATAAGCTACTTAAACGTGGAATTATTAAAGATGCTGCAGATATATACTTTTTAAAATATGAAGATATATATGGGCTTGATAACTTTAAAGAGAAATCCACTGCAAATCTTTTAAATTCCATATCAGCAAGCAAATCCCGCCCGCTTGCAAAACTTCTGTATGGTATGGGCATAAGGTTTGTGGGTTCACACATCTCAGATGTCCTCACATCAAAATATGCAGACCTTGAAAGTTTGATGGCCGCTACTTTTGAAGAGCTCAGCAGCATCTATGAAATAGGCCCGCGTATAGCTGAAAGCATAGTCTTTTTCTTTGACAATGATGAAAATAAAAAGATTATAGAAAAACTCCGCTTGGCTGGTGTAAATTTTAAGTCAGGCAAGACCTCGGTGGAAAAAAGGCCGGAATTTGCAGGCAAAACTTTTGTCCTTACCGGCAGGTTAACATCATTTACAAGAGATGAGGCCCGACAGTTAATTGAAAAATTTGGAGGCAGGGTTTCATCTGCAGTGAGTAGGGCCACAGACGTCGTGCTTGCCGGTGAAGAAGCGGGAAGCAAGCTTGATAATGCAAATAAGCTAGGGATAAAAATAATTGATGAAGAAGAGTTTAAAAGACTTATTTAGCCAATGAAAATTTTCAGGAAAATATTCTCTTATATTGCAATTGCAATTATTTCCACCTGTCCGCTCTGGCTATTTAACTGCGGGCTTTTTGCAGATAATAAAGCGGAGCATGTTTTG
>CAZGTW010000134.1:0-3026 GCA_964528815.1 uncultured Actinomycetota bacterium
TTTTCATTATTTTCCATTTTTCACCTGTTATTAATGTTATATAGTTCAGTTAAATATTTAAACTTGCAAAAAAATCGCCATATTATTCAATCAAAAATATCAGGAATCGGAATCAACATAAGCTGTTAAAAAATATACCATTTTCATAAGCGCCTTTCCCCTGTGGCTTATGATGTTTTTATCTTCCGGGGAAATCTCTGCCATAGTCAGCATTGAACCTTCTGGTATAAAAATAGGGTCATAGCCAAATCCGCCAGTTCCCTTTTCCGCAAACCCTATCCTTCCTTCACATATGCCTTCGGACTTATTAAGAAGCCCTTCTTCGGGATCCCAAAGGACCATATGGCAGACAAATCTTGCTGTGCGCAAAGAAGGCTCTGTAAATTGCGCCAGTTCATCAAGTAATTTCAGGCGGTTCTGCAGGTCATTTGCATTTTCGCCTGCATATATTGAAGAAATCACTCCAGGCATACCTTCAAGAATGTCCACGCAAAGACCGGAATCATCAGCAAGAGTTATTCTGCCTGTCACTTCTGCAGTTTTTTTTGCCTTAAGAATTGCATTTTCCAAAAAATCTGCATCGCCTTCCTCGATATCCGGGTAATTTGGCGTTTCCTCAAATGTAATAAGCTTTATTTTTTTTAGCAGGGTGCTGGCGCCAAAGGTTATAAAATAATCCTTTATTTCCTTTATTTTGCCTTTATTTTTTGACGCTATTAAAATTTCCATTATTAATTCTTATTTCTTTTCCAGGAAAGCTTTCTTTTCAATCTCTATTATTTCTTTTATTGCTTTTACTGAAAGTTCGAGCATCCCGTCAAACTCCTGCCTTGAAAAAGTCTTTCCCTCTGCACTTGATTGTATTTCAATGAAATTGCCCTGGCTGTCCATTACAACATTCATATCTACCTGTGCAGCGCTGTCCTCGGAAAAACAAAGATCGACCATAAGCTCATTATTTATCATTCCAACACTGACTGCGCCCAAAAAACTTTTAATAGGCATGGCTTCAATGGCCTTGTTGCTTATCATTGAATTAAAGCAATCATATAATGCAATAAAACTTCCGTTTATTGCCGCTGTCCTGGTCCCCCCGTCTGCTTCAATAACATCGCAATCTATCCATATCGTGCGCTCTCCAATTTTTTCAAGATCAATGACTGCCCTTAGAGACCTGCCTATCAGGCGCTGTATTTCATGGAAACGGCCGCTTATTTTACCTGTTACCTGCGGCCTGACAATTCTCTGCGGTGCAGAGCGCGGCAGCATGTCATACTCAGCAGTTATCCAACCTGAGCCTTTACCCTTTAAAAATGGCGGCACTTTATCTTCAACTGTTGCGGTGCATACTACCCGTGTGTTCCCGATTTCTATAAATACCGAACCTTCAGCATGGGATATATATTTCCGGGTAATTTTTATTTGCCTCATCTGGTCCGGCCTTCTGCCATCTGAGCGCAAATTTTGTCCATCTTTATTTATACTCACCTGTAACCCCCTTAAATATCCAGTTTCACTTTTTTGACTTCCCTGATTTCTTCGCCTAAAAACATCCTTCCCACTTCAAGGAAATGGCTTCTGTCACCTGTCTCATAAAACTCATTGCCATTTCCTTTTTTATTTTCTTTCCTGCTGCTTGCAAGGCCAAGTTTTTCAAGAGTTGTTTTGACATCTTTTGCTGTCTCAACTGCAGAGCTTATGACCTTGAACCTGTTTTTGCAGCACGAGAGTATCCTTTTTTCAATAAGTGGAAAATGTGTGCAGCCCAGTATCAGGACATCTATTGATTCTTTAAGGAGCGGTAAAAGGTAGCCATTGATTGCATTATCCAGCTCCTGCCCATCGAGTATTCCTGCCTCTATGAATTCTACCAGCTCCGGAGCTGCATATGAAAAAAGTTTTATTTCCGGATTTATCTTCTTTATCGCTATTTCATAGGCAAGGCTGTCTACTGTGCCCTGTGTCGCTATGAGCCCCACTCTCTTATTGACAGTGTTTTGTGCAGCTGTCCTTGCACCTGGCTCGATGACCCCTATGACAGGAAAACTGTATTTTTGCTTAAGGTCATCTATTGCTGCAGCAGTTGAGGTGTTGCATGCTATGACTATCATCTTGACTTTCCTGGCCGAAAGAAATTCTGCGATTTTAAATACAAAACTTTTTACATCTTCAAGCTTTTTTGGCCCATATGGAAACCTGGCGGTATCACCGAAATAAATAATGTTTTCCCCTGGAAGGAGCCTGGCCATTTCACTGAAAACTGTGAGTCCGCCTACACCTGAATCAAATACCCCGATTGGCCTGTCATCCAAATTAGAATCCCTCTTTATGATGTTTTTAAAAATAACAAGTTATTAATTATAATAAATTAGAGTTAAAATTATAAGTGAAAGAATACCACATTGCTTTGCACCTGAAACAATTTTTTTGCAAGTTTTTGCCGTTTTTAACAACCATATCAGTTTTTTCTTTTAATATTTTTTTGTTTCTGGTAAAATTTAAAACTAGCGTATGAAACAAATGTATGACAACGAAGAAAAAATCGATGCCAGGGAACGCATAATCAAAGCAGTCCTTGAGATAATTGGCCGCACAGGCTCAATAAAAGTAACAGTTCGGGAAATATCAAAAATTGCTGATGTTAACCTTGCTGCCATAAACTACTATTTCAGGTCCACAAACAATCTTTTAAGTGAGGTGGAAAAATACTTTTCTGATGAAGTGTACAAAGTAAACCTTATACTTGCAGATGATTCCAGGGAACCGAAGCAGGCGCTTGTTGAGTGGACGTACAATTTAATTATCCTGCTTATTAAAAACCAGGGTATTTTATGGATAATAGCAAATAAAATAGTTAAAAAGGATAGCCCCGGTATCCTCATTGAAAAATTCATCGATGAAAATCTTGGCCTTATCCAAAAAAGGCTTTCACAGATTTCACACAACAGGGATCAGGATTTGCTGGTTTTTAAAGCAACTCAACTTATGTCCGGAATTACTTTTCCTATAATAATGCATAATGGTTT
>CAZGTW010000135.1:0-3002 GCA_964528815.1 uncultured Actinomycetota bacterium
CCGCCTTCAAGTCCCTGTTTTTTAAAATCCCTTTCAATCATATTGCCGGCAATTACTGCCATAAACCTTGGGATATTTACAATTTTTTTATTAGCCCCCATGGAAGACATCATTATTTCAAGCATATAATTAAAGCTTTGGTTCTCATCACCAATTGTATATCTTTGCCCATGCTCACCATTTTCAAGTGCGCCTATTATAGCTTCTGCGACATGCTCAACAGCAATCATATTTGTCCCGCCCCCGGGAAAATAAATGGTGCTGCCTTTAGTGAATCTGTCAAGCAAGGCATCTTTCCATAAGGGTATCCTGTTAGGCATTGCTCCAAAAATATATGGAAGCTCAAGTACCATTACTGCCATTTCATCTTTGCCTGCTTCTATTACTTCACTTGCCTGTTCAACACGGCACCTTATATAGGGGTGGTGTCTGCTTAACTCTTTTTCGGGCCATATCCTGTCAAAATATGCAAAGTAGGAATTAAGCAGGGCAAATCTTTTAACCCCGGCTTTGCGTGCAGCTGTTGCCACTTTTACCACTGCCTCCACAAGCCTGGTATGGAAAAACTCATATGCAGGTGCAGGAGGTGTTATCCTGTCATCCGGGCCCACAGCATAAATCATTGCATCGTGGCCCTGAAATATTCTGTAAAGTTGTTCTTCAGTAAGCTCAAAAACATCCCCGAATTGAAGATTTACCTGCTCGGGGTACCAGTCGCCAAGTACAACATCATCTATAGCCAGCGCATTGACAGAATGGCCCCTTTTATGTGCCTCAAGTAATGAATGGTAACCAAGAAAACCTGTTCCGCCCACTATCATTATTTTCATAACTGTGTTATAGCCTTTCGATAAATATTTTTAAAATGTATATGGAAAGATATTAAATTAATCAAAAAGTACCAGTAAAAATGTGTTTTAGTTACAATATTTAATAAATCTTCCATTTGGCACGACTGCTATCTGCAAATTGCTGTTTTCCTTAAGTTTTTTGTCAATAAAATCCTGTATATTATCTGTTTTTTCAAAACCAATATTAGCTGTCATTGATTTATCAAATGCAGAGTAAAGCATGCACCTGGCCCTGGTCAATAGCTTTGCCACGGCAACCGCCTTGTGGCCGCCAAGTACAAATTTTTCCTTTATCTTTTTATACAAACCATCAAAATCTGTAGTGTTCTGCATCCATTCAGCAAACTTATCTTCACCAAAACCTTCAAGGCACTCTGCTGCCAATATAATTGTGCCTCCATCCCGGACTATATCCTTAACACTTTCAAGGGCTTTTTGTGCCTGGTAGAGATTAATGTCTTTCGGGAAACCGCCCGCAGAAGTAATGACAATATCAGCTTTTTGGCTGCTGCTCACTTCATAAACAGAGTCATACAATCTTATACCTTCCAGGAAAGCTTCATTGTTTTTTCCGGCTACGGCACCCACTATTTTTTTGCTGTCATCAAGAATCACGTTAAAAATAAAATCTATGCCCGTTAAAAAACCGGCTTCTTCTATATCCAGCCTGACAGGATTATTTTTGTATTCGCCTGCACGGGCATCATCCTCAAGCATCATGGAGTGATTTGCACAAACTGAATTATATGAACAGATTCCGGGCATTACAGCTTTTGCACCCCCGGAATATCCTGCAAAATAATGGTATTCAATATTTCCGGTGGCAATTAAAAAACTGGAATCGAGCGCCTCTTCAAATACCTCAACAGGCGTTCCTTTTTTAGTAGTTCCAATGAGTCTGCATCTTTTCTGGTCAGAATCCACCAGGATGCACTGGCTTGCTGCTTCACTGCCTGCAAGTTTTTCCTGTTCCTGCCTTGTATGGGGCCTGTGGATACCAAGCCCGAAAACAACCTTTATATCCCTGATTTGTGCCTTATTTAATTCCTGCAAAAGATAAGGCAGGAATTTATAAGAGGGACATGGCCTTGTAATGTCTGAAACAAGTATACATGCATCTTTTTTTCCTGAAGCGCATTCGTGCAGTTTTTTTGTGCAAACAGGATTGTCAAGAGCTGCTTTTATAATATCTTCCTCGCCTTTACCGGAACCTGCATCTTCCCGGGGACAGTTAAAACTAATGACATTACTTCCAGGTATGCTGATATTTAAACTGTTTTTGCCATATGGTATTTGAAAATCCATGCTCTTCTCCATATTACTTTTTGCTTATTAAAGGTTACTGATATTTTATAGATTTTACTAAAAAATTTATATAAGAAAATTGTATTATGCGGTATTGACCCAATGTTTTAACAAAAATTCATAATTATTATTTTTAAGTATTTATCAGTAATTATTTAATAATTATATTTACATGGATAGTATTTTTTTGTAATATGTATCCTGCGTCCAGGCAAACTGGCCTTGATTATCATTTAAATATCGAAAGGGGTATTCATGACGCTCACAAAAAAAATTATACTCATTGTTGCAGTAATTGCCATTATTGCTTCAATGTCTTTAATTACCGCGTGCGGCGGTTCAAAAACTGAGGCAAAAGCAGATAGTGCGTCAGGCGAGACCGCTGCCGCCCAGAAAGCAGAAGTTGCAGGTGAAAAATTTGACACAGAGAAATTTTCCATACTTGTACCTTCAGGCTGGGAAAAAATGGATATATCCGGAGGCGTCCAGATTTATAAAGGTAATGACATAATGCAGGTAGTTGTTACTGGAGTCAATGTAACTGAAGCAGATGACAAAGCTGGTCTGGAAAGCCTGAAAGAGCAGTACAGCGGGACAGAGCTTGAAGAAGTTTCAATGCTTGGCGTTAAATTCTACAAGACTTCATTTACAGCTAACGGTGTGGACCAGACAATTTATTCGGGCGTCAGAAACGGGGAGCAGGTAAAAATCCAGATGGCCGGCAAGGATCACGCAAACAATGAAGCAATCCTGGCTATGTTTGAGTCAATAACATTAAAATAATTTTTTCTGCAATTGTTTTGTTGTTTTAAAATAGGCAGTTAAAATTACAATAATTACTTTTTA
>CAZGTW010000136.1:0-2999 GCA_964528815.1 uncultured Actinomycetota bacterium
ATAATAATATATATTATTTTATATATTTAATAGAAATTAGCAACATTTAAAAATAAAATTCCTGCGGCCTGCCGGAAATGTTTACTTTTTATCCCCCCTATTTCTTATGTTATAATTAGCTTTTATTTATAAACCGGTTACCAGTTTACTGGCCCGTGTTGTTTTAACAGTTGTCATACATTAAATGAAATGGAAAAAAATCCTTTAAAAAAAAGACCTCAACCAATAAGAGCCAGGCTAAAAGAATTATCCGGGCTTTTAAAAAACCCCCCTGTTACAATAACTGTGATAAGCATTTCTACAATAATCATACTGGTGTTGGTGCTTTCCTTATTATTATCCGGAATTTATTTTGATATTGGCAATTACAATAAAACCTTAAATAAGCTAGCCTCATCATATGCTGTGATTAACAAAGAGCTTGACGAAAGGACAGCCCGTTTAAGCAGCGCCGAACTTTTGCTAAATAATACAAACCGTATTCTTTCTACCGTATATTTTGGCACTGCTGATATTGGTGAAAAAAAGGAAGCTAAAGACTTCACAGCTTTTACGATGTTATATAATGAGAAATTCTACCTTATCACTGCCGGCCATTGCATTGAATTTGAAGGAGAAAAGTACAGCAATTTCAAGTTTAAAGCAAACAATAAAAGTTACTGGCTTCATCCCAAACTCCTTGCCTTTGAAAATGATTACAAGAACAAAAGGGATTACGCAATATTTTACTCTGAACATCTTTTTACAATGGGCCTGATACCTGCATCAGGTAAAGAGGACCTTACGCCGCAGTATGTACTTGGCAACACTGAAAGGGACCTTAACTTGGTCAGAAGATATAGCGATGCAATATATGGGGAGAGCGGCAGCCCGATAATTAATAAAAAGTGCCATGTTGTTGGCGTAATGATAACACGTGAAGGGGAATTTACTCCAATCAGTACAGTCCTGGAAGCACTGAAAAAAATCGAAGAAAATTCTAAATAATAATTTTAGTTAATCTACTCCCGCATCGAAACTTCATAAAACTCTACTTCGGGCTGTATATTAGTGAAATTCTTAACATCCTCAATAAGTTCTTTTTCAGCATCTTTCATGACTGAATTGAACTCTTCAAGTGAGTTAAATTCTTTATATATAAGATTTTATAAATATACACAATCAGGCATGGACCTCAGTCATCATCATCCGTTGGGCTTTTTTCCAGCCTTCTGATTCATGAGACACTTTCCATAAATCATGGTTGCTCTGCAAATTCAGCCACAGCTCCGGTGACGTATCGAAAGTTACTGACAGGCGTAATGCCATGTCTGGTGTCACAGATCCGTGTCCGTTAACGATTTTGGAAACAGTCTTGCGTGAAACATTCAACATACCAGATAAAGCCGAGATACTGAGGTTCAGCGGTTCAAGATAATGTTCCTTTAAAATATTGCCCGGATGGGCAGGTTGTCTTTTTTTTGCTCTCATAGTACTTACCTCTTAATGATAATCTAAATAATTAATTTCAAAGGCGTTGCCGTCAATAAACCTGAACGTTATCCGCCAGTTCCCGGAAACTTTTACCGACCACCTGTTGTTTGCTCTTGGCTCCAGTAAATGCAGGCCTGAACCAGGGTAATTCATATCGCGAATTTCACTTGCAGCATCAAGGCGGTCCATAATAATGGCAAGCTTCTTTTCATGATTTGGCTGTATACCTTTTTTCTCCCCATCGTAAAAAAAGTCTTCCAGCCCTTTGTGGATAAACGATTTAATCATAAAAGAAGTGTAACCTATATGGTTACAAATGTCAAATAATTTTTATGTTTTTTGAATATATTGATGTTCTTTAAATTATGTACTCGTCAGTAATAGTAAGGATTTTTTTAATTGCAAGGCCGAAAGACCGTACTTCTTACTTCTTTTCACTCTGGAAAGCGCGTTGGAGGCAATTATATTTTCAATGGTTTATCATTAAATAGTTTTCAAAATCTACTCCCGCATCGAAACTTCATAAAACTCTACTTCGGGCTGTATATTAGTGAAATTCTTAACATCCTCAATAAGTTCTTTTTCAGCATCTTTCATGACTGAATTGAACTCTTCTATTGAATTAAAAAAAAGATGTGAAAGACAGGCAAACTGTGGTTCTTTTCCACTATTTAATTCATTTCTGCCTTTAACTATGCTATAGCCTTTGCAGGTGTCTTTAAAATACTTTTTGGCAATTGCTATATGGGTATTGCAATAATAATCCATATCAAAATATGAATCCTTTTTATAAGTATATTTTACTGTGAAAGTAATCATTTATTTCCTCCCATTTAAATTAAGATTTTAACTAATTCTATAATATCAGTCTTTAGATATGAACTGTAAATTATTTTTCAGGAAAGACCAAAATTCTTTAAGCGAATTAAACTCTTTATATATCAGGTCTTTTAGATATGCCGGGATATTTTCCATATCCTTTATAAAGATCACCCTTGTATTTGCTTTGATTGCTGCAATTACACCATTTTCAGAGTCTTCCAGAACAAGGCACTCCCTGGCAGGGCAGCCTGCTTTTTTAACAGCCGTTATAAAAATCTCAGGGTCCGGTTTTCCTTTTTTGACTTCATCGCCACAGATTATAAAATCAAATCTGGCGCTGATACCTGCCATTTCAAGTAACTTCTCAGCTTTTTTTCTAAGGGTTGAAGTGGCCACTGCTTTTAAAATGTTTTTTTGCTCAAGGAAATCGAGCAACTCATACAATCCATCTTTTACCGGTACCCCGTTCTCTCCTATGTGTTTGAGCATATAATGCTCTTTTTGTCTGTGCATTTCTTTAAAAGGAAAATCTTTCCCAATGATTTTTTTCATTACTTTTTCAGAGCTATCAAGGGAAAGCCCTTTCATCATATTAAGGTCCTGCTGCCTGACAAATAATCCTGCTTCCCTGCATGCTTTACCCCATGCATCCATAGCAAGCCTTTCGGTATCAAACATCAGCCCGTCCATATCAAAGATTACAA
>CAZGTW010000137.1:0-2981 GCA_964528815.1 uncultured Actinomycetota bacterium
TCTCCCTTAATAAAGGCGATGTGCGTTTCATGGTCGATTATGGACCTGTAAGTAACGGCCCTGAAAACACCCCATTTGGTCGGGAGGTTTATTTCAGCGGCACGCTCTATTAGTTTCTCCTTTGTTTTCCTGTATCTTATAAGTTCCTCAATGGTAATGACCGGCAGGCCATGTTTTTTTACAAGCTTTTTAATGTCAGCAAGCCTCGCGACCTCACCATCCTCCCTGATTACTTCGCATATTATACCTGCCGGAAACAGTCCGGCGATCCTTGCCATGTCGACCGCAGCTTCTGTGTGTCCTGCCCTGACAAGTACACCGCCATCATGCGCCCTCAAAGGGAAAAGATGGCCCGGTGTTATGAAATCTGCAGGTTTTGACGAAGAATCTGCAAAAGCTTTAATTGTAATCGCCCTGTCGCTGGCAGAAGCTCCCGAGCCTTTTCTTAAGTTTGAATCAACAGACATTGCTATTGAAGGTGACGGACCGGCCTTATCTGCGCTGCCTGATTTTTTATTTCTCTGTGCAGTTACCATATCCATCATTGGTATCTCCAGACCCTCAAGCCTTTTTTGCTCGCACGGCATATATATCATACCCTTTCCATGGGTCATGAAAAAATTGACGGTTTCAACAGTTACTTTTTCAGCCGGCTGGAAAAGCACACCTTCATTGTCTTCAGAAACATCATCCACTATGACTACAATTTTTCCTTTTTTAAGGGCAATAACTGCATCTTCTATTCCACTAAAGACTTTTTCATTTGATGAATCCATATTCAACCAGTTTCTCCTTTAAAATCCTGTCATTTTCGTTTCCAGGGCTAGCGGGCTCTGGCATCTGCGTATTTTTCAGAATCCGGAAAATATATCTTGCCAGAAGATCCACTTCTATATTTACCAGGTCGCCAGCTTTTTTGCCTGAAAGTGTTGTATTGTCAAAAGTATGGGGAATTATAGCCACGGCAAAAAAATCTTTTCCTGACTCAGATATTGTAAGGCTTATGCCATCAATAGCGACTGAACCCCTGAGAGCAAGGAAAGGAAGAAGTTCTTGCGGTGCTTTAAAAACTATCCTGTATGAAACCCCTATTTTGTCTATTTCTCTTATTTTGGCAGTGCCATCGACATGCCCGCTTACAAAATGTCCTCCGATTTTTTCGTTAATGGTAAGTGAGCTTTCAAGGTTTACCCGCCTGCCTGTTTTTAAATACGCAAAAGTTGTTTTCTCAAGAGTGGCATAGGAAATGTCGCATATAAACCCTTCCGGATTTATTTTCCTGGCAGTAAGGCAACATCCGTCTACAGCAATGGAGTCACTAATGGCCATGCCCGGAAGTATTTTTCTGCATGATACTTCAATGAGCTTGCAATCCTGCCCCTGGCTTATGTTTGTAATTTCCCCTGTTTCTTTTATTATTCCCGTAAACACATTCCTGCTCCTCATATAAAGGTTGTAAACTTAAATATTTATTTTTTCATAATTTCCAAAAACTATGCCGGATAAGCAGTGATAAGAATATCACTTCCGGACTTTCTGATACTGTCAAATTTAACAGCAGGGCATCTTAAAAGAACCCGGTTTTTAAGACTTCCGAACATCCCGAAACTGCTGTCGCTGCCTATTATTTTTGGTGAAATAAAAAACAGGAACTTGTCAATAAGTTTATTTTTTATTAGGCTTGAGCAAACCGTTTCTCCTGCCTCAACAAGAACAGATGTCACTTCATAATCATCATGCAGTATCTTAAGCGCCTGTGAGATATCAAGTAATCTAACCGGGCCATTCTCCGGAGTTTGTGAAACGGTTTTAATCTGTATTATTTCAAGGCCCATTTTTTGAAGGCCGGGGGCCTTCTTTGACTGTTTACTATCAAGCCGGGCAGTAAAGACAATGGTCCTTATTTTATCTGCCGTGCCAGCTATTTGGGAATCCGGACACAGCTTAAGATTGCTGTCAAGTATTGCCCTTAAAAACTTCTTTGAGCTTTTAAAAGCTCCGCTTTTTTTTACTTTTACCCGGGGATACAAAAGAGGGTCATCCTTAAGTACAGTATTTATCCCTGTTAGTATGCAGTCATTCTGGTACCTGATTTCCTGAACGTACTGCCTGGACTTTTCAGAAGTGATCCATTTTGAATCGCCGGAACCAAGCGCGGTCCTGCCGTCAATGCTTGAAGCTATTTTAACCGTTACAAAAGGGTATCCTGTCGTAACTGATTTGAAAAAAACTTCATTTTGCTTTCCTGCAATTTCTTCAAGCAGGCCGCAGCCCACATCAATGCCTGAATCTTTTAGGATTTTTAAACCTTTTCCATTTACAGATGGATTCGGGTCCACGCTTGCAGCAATGACCCTGGCAAATCCATATTTTATCAATGCATCTGTGCAGGGAGATGTCTTTCCATATATGCAGCATGGTTCAAGGCTCACATACATAGTGGCACCTTTAAGCAGGTTTTCGCCGGGACAGGCATTAATTGCTTCTATTTCAGCATGGTTTGCCCCAGCTTTTTTGTGAAACCCTGTGCCAATGATTTTTTTATCTTTTACAATTACGGCACCGACTAAAGGGTTGGGGCTGGTCAGTCCCCTGGCTTTTTCTGCAAGAGAGATTGCAAGCCTCATATATTTTTTGTCTTCATTGCTGAAATCTATAATATCCATTTTTTCTCTACGCTCCTGCAGCTGAAATCCTTTTAAAAACGGTCCACCGGGCCAAAAAATAACCTGCCTGCTTTAAAAAAACAAAAAGCCATGGAGAATATCCATGGCTAAAATCAAATATAAATCTGACCAGTCATAAATTTCTCCCATCCAGACTTTAACTGTCGGTCCTGGAAAACTGCCAGGTCAACCTTTAACTTTTTGTTTTAAAGGCTTGCGGACTTTACCGCCGGTAGGGGATTGCACCCTTCCTCGAAATTATGCATTTTGAGTATGTGATTATAGCAAAAAAAATTAATAAAAAAAATGCTTCCT
>CAZGTW010000138.1:0-1147 GCA_964528815.1 uncultured Actinomycetota bacterium
ATTCAGCTGAAAATATAATCATGCAGCCTTCTGATGTAATATTTGAAGTTTTCCCAGCTTATATCCGGCGGGATTCCGTGGTCCAGCCCCGGTATGTACCTCTTGCCTTTAAACATTGATGCAACCCTTTTTAGCTCTCCATCTATTGCATTTTTATCTTTGGCAAGTTCCCTTTTATCAATTCCACCCATTATGCAGAGCTCAGGATACTGCTCCGAGAATTTTACTATATCAGAGCCTGCAGTTACTTCAAATGGATATACAAGGTTTACTCCACCCTCAATAAAAATCGGCAAAAGCTCATCCACTTTGCCGTCAGTATCGACAGAAAGGATTTCTATACCATTATTGTCTGCAAATCTTTTTATCTTTTTGTAATTTGGAAGCATGAATTCCCTCACCATGGCAGGTGAAATAATGGAGCCCTGCCTGCCCGACATGTCTTCCCAGATATGTATATGATTAATTTTCAGGTCCCTGCAGACTTTTTTATAAATAGCGAGCCAGAAATCGGTCATATAATCCATGATTTCATGAATAAGGTCTTTCTGAGTGTAAAGCGAAACAAGAAACTCTTCCACACCCATAAATTCTCTTAAAATCCCGAAAATGCCAAAAGGATATTCACCGATCTGCAGTGCAGCGCCGCTGTTTTTAAATTTATCAACAAGTTCTTTCCAGTTGGCGGGAAACCGTGCAGGATTATCAGGATCAAGCTTTTCATCGCGTATTTTTTCCCAGTCATTCCTGTTTTTTACAGGATAATCCAGAAAATATGGTATTGAGTCCCTGTCTTTTTTGGCAAGCTGGACAATGCCCATCTTATCCCTTATTACGTGCTTATCTCCCCTGTCCTCGATTACTTCCTCTTCAAAAAAAGGGCAAAATCCAAGATTTACCCCTTCCTTTCTGCCAATATCAATCCCGACAGATAAAAATCCTTTGTCAAATTCCAGGCCTGTCTGTTCCATAAGCTCTGCGCGCCAGTTTTCCCCGTCTTTTACACCCTGCTTTTCCCAGTTTCTCCTGGTGGGTATCCATGCATTCATTGCCCAGTGGACAAAAAACGGTAACCTGTCCACTTTATTGCCGTATACTGTGCTGACTATCCTTTCAATATTATCCATTACCCTTTTGTTTCCTTTCC
>CAZGTW010000138.1:1247-2948 GCA_964528815.1 uncultured Actinomycetota bacterium
TCGAGTTTTTGTTTGGCTGTACTTACTGTTTCATCCGCACCCAATTTCCAGTAATCAGGATTAAATAACTCTATGGATGCAACGCCTCTATATCCTATTTCCTTGATAACAGGCATGATTGCATTAAAGGGCAGCACTCCATCTCCGGGCCACACCCTGTCATCATCTGTAAGTTCATTTAGGGGTTTTTCCTTTGAGTCATCGACATGAAAACAGAATATCTTCTTTCCATCTGCTTTTTTTAAATCAGAAATCTTTGAATTGCTTGCATAAAAATGGAAACAGTCAACAGTTATGCCCACCCGGTCATCATTTATCTCATTTACAATATCGTAGCACTGGTAGAAATTATTGACGCTGAATTCCTCAAATCCTAAAAACTCGTATGAAAGCTTTATATCATATTTGCCGGACTCAATAATATCCAGAAGCCTGTTTACGCAGACAATGGAATCATCTTTAATTGCCTTATAGGTCATTTCGCCTTTCTTCCTGGAAGGGACAAGGATTATTATTTTGCAGCCAATATTTTTTGCAACTTCACACATCCAGGCGAACTCTTCCTCCATTTCTTTAAATTCTTTTCCTGATTTAAGGTTAAAATACTCAAGAACATTAAGCGCATGGGGCTTTATATTATTGTTATCAAAAAAAACTTTAAGCTCTGTAAGGGAATGCTTCATCAGATAAGTTTTCAGCGGTCCCATCTGGAATTCAAAAAAATCAAACTGGTTTTTTTCTGCCAGTTCCAGATCTTTTTCAGTATTAGAGTTTTTAAGTGTTGTAGCCTGGTTAAAACCTGTAAACATAATGTCTCCTGAATCTTCCTGTCAATTTTGTAATAGAATTTGTGCCGATATCATAAGCTATATTGAAAATAAATTAAGTTTAAATATTATTAAAATATTATTAAGCCAGAATATCTACATCCAGAAACAGCCCGCTGCTGTCAAGTTTTGACACTATCATTTTTATCTGGTCTTCTGTAAATGTGCCTGTTACTATCAATGATTTTCTGGCAAGTATCTTTTTCCATACAGGCAGCAGCTCTTCGAGTGACGGCGAGACAGGGTCCATTGTCACCTCTACTGCTTTTAAGCCTTCCAGCTCCAAAACCCACTTTGATAAATCAGGAAAACCTGAATGGGTATGGAAAACCTGGTATGGGCTTGCTTCTATTATTTTAGCATCAGCAGGTTCAAGGAATTCCCGGAAAAGTTTTTCAGAAATGTTTACTGCATAATCTTCCTGTATCCTTGTGACTTTTCCCGGCGCCCATATTCCCCACTGGTTACAGTAACCACCACTCAGGTCCGGCATCAGTTTTAACTGCTCAGATGACCATTTAATGTGTATATCTGCAAGTATAGATAACAGTTTTTTAAGCTCTTCAGGCCTGTCATACATTGCAAAATATGTATTTTCTGTGCCAAGGCAGTTTACCAGCATATCACCCGGACCCCTTGAAAACATCTCAAGGCTTACCAGCCTTCTTGGGCTGTACTTGCCGGTAAGATAAGCTGTAAATTCTTTGAGTTTATCCAGCCACTGCCAGTTGGGCGCAAGGCCCAGGTCCTGCCTTTCATACCATTTGCTTTCAATATATTCCTCAGGCCATACTGTCCGGCCCTTGACAGATATTTTCAGCCTGCAGCCCGCTATTGCAGGAAGCCATGTGATCATCGTCCATGGTATTATTGT
>CAZGTW010000139.1:0-2945 GCA_964528815.1 uncultured Actinomycetota bacterium
TACGGTTCTGTGAGAGCATAGGGGTGAAATTCCTCTGTGCTACTCGACTGAGAGGACGGGGGTTTATTCGCCTCCTCCTACTCGATTTAAAAATTTTTTTGATACATTGAAAAGCAAAAAAGCAGATGTTGTTACCGGCGCGAAGAGGGACAAGAGTACCCTTTCAAACTACTCAAAAAAGAGAAGAATATTAAGCATTTTTTACTATAGTTTAATAAAAGTGCTTTTCAGATTGCCAATCAGAGACACGCAAACAGGATTTAAGCTTTTTAAGAGTGAAGCTTTGAAAGATGCTATATCCAAAACAACTATTGAAAGATTTGCATTTGATCTGGAACTGGTTGTGATTTTAAATAAAAAAGGATATAAAATTACAGAATGTCCAATTAAAATAAAGCCAAAAGGTGAACATAAAAGGATATCTTTAGGTGATGTTTTTAAAGTTTTCTTTGATACTGTTTTAATTTTCTACAGGCTGTACCTTAGAGGGCAGTATTAATATAAGCAGCGACAAAAAGTAAGCTACTTTTAAAATTTTTTTCATTTAACTTATTTATATAAGCTTAGATGTTTATAAGTAAATTTAGAAATTTTTTTATGCGACTGTCAGGTAAAATATCTTACAGTTTAACGCTTTTATCTCATAAGGTGGGAAACCTAAAAAAGACGATTGGCTGCATAGCCACAATCAATTCAACAGACGAGCTTACTGAAGAAAGGCTCCAAAATTTAAAAAGAAGAAACTTACATAAAAAGCTTTCAATTATCGTAATTTTTTTAATTGTTTACGTAATGCTTTTTTACTGTTTTCCTCCGCAGTTAATTTTTAGCTCCACCACCACAAATGGGGGAGATACAGGTGCACATAATTATATCGCCAAATTTTATATAGAAGAATTATTTCCAAATTTTAAAATGACAGGATGGAGTATGGGATGGTTTGCAGGTATGCCTATGTTGACTTTCTATTTTCCGCTGCCTTATTTTTTGATGGCTTTGCTCTGCAAGATTTTCATTTACAACATCTCTTTTAAACTTGTAACCATACTCGGTAGTCTGATATTGCCTGTTTGCCTTTATGCATTTGGAAAACTCTTCCGCTTAAAATCACCGTATCCCGAGGTTGCTTCGATAAGTGCCCTTGCTTTTTTATACATGAAGAGTTTCACAATATACGGAGGAAATCTTTTAGGATCTCTTGCAGGTGAATTCAGCTACTCATTGGGTTTTAGCCTTGTTTTCCTTTTCCTGGGGACTTTATGCAGAGGAATTGAAAGAGAAAAATTCGACTGGTTGTTTGTTATAAATTCATTGCTTGTAGCCTGTATAGCGCTTTCCCATATTATTACACTAATCGCACTTTTGATTATTGTACCCAGCTTTCTACTCGTAAAAAAAAGTTGGAAAACCGCAGGATATATCATTCTAGTACTGGTTGTAGGATTTTTCCTCTCATCATTCTGGTTACTGCCATTTGTTTTTAATATCATGTGGACCCCACCGATGAGATGGACAAGTCTTGAATCAATGAAAAGTATACTTCCACTTGAAATCATACCTGCAATAACTTTCGGTGCATTCGGATTGTTTTTTGCCGTAGTTAGAAAAGATAAAAGAATGGTAATAGCTATCTGGTCCATCGTTGCTTTTATAGCAGTATTTTTCTCTTGCGGTAGTGGTAGGTTTTATAATGCAAGACTGCTGCCTTTTATTTTTATGTTTATATATCTCCTTGCAGCTTATGGCCTAAACTATTTTTACTGGATAATAGTTTCAGTCTTAAATAAGTTTAAGGCAAAAGAAAAAGCATACAGGTTCGTGGTTTTTGGCTTAATACCTTTAATCGCATTTGTAGTCAGCGTTTCTATTATTGCAGGAGATCCTCCTGCTCCGAAATGGGCAAGGCATAATTACACAGGTTTTGAATCAAAAGCAGGCTGGGAGCTTTATGACAGCGTGATGAAATATCTAGACACTCTCCCGGAAGGCAGGGTAATGTTTGAATTTGATAAAGAGATACTTTCAGATTTTGGGACGCCTCGTTCTTTTGAGCTTATACCGTTCTGGACCGATCAGCCGGTTATGGAAGGACTGCTTGTAGAAAGCTCACTTACTGCTCCATTCCACTATATAAATCAGGCTGAACTGTCAGTAAAACCAAGAGGTACCGTCGCAGGCTGGCGTGTGCCGGCAAGAGATTACAAAAAGGCTATGGAACACCTTAAATATATGAATATAAGGTATATAATAGCAAGCTCCCCTGAAGTGATAGAAGATTTAAAAAATGACAGTACTGCAAGATTTTTAAAGGAAATCAAACCTTTCAGCTTTTTTGGAATAAAGGGTGAGCACAACTTCGTTGAAATAGCTGATAATATTCCAGTGAGATATAAAGCCAACAACTGGGTGTGGGACATGCGTGATTGGTATTTAAACACAGGTAATATTGATTCACCCGTACTGTTTGACAACGGAAAAGAAGATATGGAAAATTTTCAGGAAATTGATAAATCAGAGTTGGCCAAAGTTCCAAAAAATCCTGTTGCAAATAAAGGAACTATAATTTATGAAAAGGTTGAAAATGAAAAAATCACATTTAAAACTACTGGAATTGGCCAGCCTCATATTATAAAAGTATCCTATTTCCCAAACTGGAAAGCAATTGGAGCAAAGGGCCCATATCTTGTCTCACCCTCCTTCATGATGGTTATACCAACTCAAGAGGAAGTGACAATTGTTTATGGTAAAACACCTTCGAATGTTCTGGGAATTATTCTTACGAATATAGGAATTGCAATTCTCCTTGGGGTCTTAATTTTAAACTTAATAAAATACTTAAAAGCTAGGAAATCTAAAAAAGTAGGATCATTTTAAAAAATCAACAATATTTTTATTGTCCCTGTATGGCCGCCAGAATACCTTTTCAAATTTTAATAAGTTTTTAC
>CAZGTW010000140.1:0-2939 GCA_964528815.1 uncultured Actinomycetota bacterium
TTTATGACCATTTCGCTTGTGAGCCTGTACTTCATGCCATAGTTTCCCTTAACTTTGAGCATTTCATCAAGAAACATTTCTTTTACTTCGGTCACATTTTCAGGCAGCTCATATTTGAATGAACCCCTGTATTTTTCTTCTGCGCCGATAGAAAAGACAGTAAACTGGTGCTCGGGCATATTCTTTATAAGCATATGGGCCCATGTCGAAACCCCACCTGTAACGTGGGGGTAACTTCCTTCCAGCATTAGGCATATTTTCATGCTAATTGACCTCCAGACTGCATTTTTCATTCTTCAGGGTAAGAAGATATGCATCCGGCGCAATTTTTTCAAAAATGCAATTTTTGGCGCTTATTATTTCTTTTGATGTTCTCATTATGCAGTAAATATCTTCCCTGAAATTTTCTGTGTATATCTCGATTTTATTGCCCGAATGCACTATATTTATACCGCATTCAAGGTACTTGACAAGCTCCTGAGCCGCCTGTGAAATTGTAAAGCCCCGCAGCCAGCCAAATTTTGAATCAACCTCATTTAACAGGCTGTCAAATTCCTTGTAAAGCTTGGTCCATCCCTTGCCATGATTCCTTTTTACATCAAGCACATCATCAGGATGAACAAAGTGGGCAAAAAGCCCGTACAGGTTTGCGCCGTTATAGATGTTCCATTTCTGTGTTTCATTGTTTTCATAGCCTGCAGTGATGCGCGGAAATTCTATAATGCCGTCATATGCTATTTCAAATTCCTGGGAATATACATCACCCTCAAGGTTGGAATTATATAGTGAAGCTATTATTTTAAGGTCCGGGCTTGCTTCAATTACCGCCTGCCTCCCTTCAGGGCTAAGTATATTTGACGGTGGCACATATGCCCTGAGTTCATATTCGCCAAAGACTGAGTTAATAAACCTTATAAGCTCGGATATTGATGCTGCCATGTCCTGGACAGAGCCCCAGCTCTTATATCCAAGATCCTGCACTATATAACCTTCAGGTGCAAGGGACTGGTGATTGTAGCCGTGAAGGCCAAGCTCCCCGCCTATGCCCATTAGCTCCCTTCCATAGAGCATCATATCTCTTGTCCTGGCTGAGTCAGCTTTATTAAACGGCGGGCTCGTTATATTGTCATATTCCTCGATTACAAAACCCGAATACTTGAGGTCATATTCTTTTGAGGCTTTTATCATGTCGGGCCACCATATCTCGCTGTAAAACTGGCTTATGTTCCTGCTGAATTCTTCATATATTTTTTCGTCCTTTCCTGCAGGAATCGGAGATGCAAAATCATCAATATGGACCATCTTTATATTCATAACAGGATATATAAGATCAGTAGCCGCAAGGCTTGCTATTGCAGTAAAAAGCCCCCTGTTAGCTTTTTCATTTAACAAAGTGCCGTTAAAAACTGTAAATCTTCCATTGCCATAATTGCATGTCCACAGAAGTGGGTTGCCGTCATATGACTCCATCTGCAGCATTGAATTAGCAGCGATTTTAACTATTAGCGAAGAGTTTTTTATTTTTTCTGAATCAATTTTAAAACCTTCTGCGCCCAGCATAACCCCTGAATCAACTTTCAATCCCGTTATATCATATGTCTTACTTCTGTATTCCTTAATTCCAATAAAACCTGTAATTCCTTCAAAACTTTTATCAACAACCGGGCGGATCAAAAATGCAAGTGAGCCGCCTTTTTTTACATAGTCCATATACCCGTCAAGGTTTGCCACATGATCGAGCCTTTCAATAACAAAAAATACACAATCAAAACCATTTAAATCTGCCAACTCTTCACTGCAGTCTGCTTTCCGGTAATCTTTCTTCATATAAAAAAGAGCTTTTTCAACCTGTTCGAGCGTCATAAGGCTGTTATTTTCATTGCTGTCATATACAATAAGGTAATTCTCAAAATCTGAGTTTTGAGGCATTTCTGCGCTTACCGGCTGAGCCAGGATAAAATTGGAATTTACATTTTTTATAAGATTTACCATCCCGAAGCTTCTCAGAAGCTAAAAACCTGCAGCAAGAGCTGTAAGCGCTATAATGATTATTGCGACTCTTCTTACAAACATACCTTTTCCCTCTCCCAGTAACCGGCAATTGACGCAAGGTCTCCGAAAGATTCAATAGCCTTTCCCTGGATCTCAGCCAGTATCTTTTCAAATGCCTGGCGGTCCTTTAGCCTGTAATTTAACTTAAGGCTTGATATATATGGTTTTTCACTGTCAGGAAATTTTGCCTTAAAAAGATTGCAGTAATCTGCTGCAGCCTCATAATCTCCCAGGAATATTTCTGCAGATATTTTATCGCTGTAATAATCCTGCGGGGCGTCATATTTATTTATATATTGTGCGAGGGCAATTGCATATTTATCCTTAAAATCATACAGGTCGACGCTATCTGCAAGGCCGCTTGAAAGATATTTTTTTAAGGCCATGATGTACCCTTCCAGGGACTTGCTGTCTTTTGTACCGTTTTTATAATCCTCTTCTGCATTCTGAATCATTGATTCAAACTGTTTCTTTATTTCCATAAGAGCTGCTGCAGCATAATGGGACGTCTCAGAATCATCGCTTTTTAAAGCCTTTTTAAGGCCCTTAATGTGGCCCGTAAAATCCTTTTTTAATATATAAATGAGGTATTCCCTCTTCTGCTTTGAGCTTGAAAACTGCAAAGTGTCATTTAAAGGGACAGTATTTATTTCCTTTTCAAAATCTATTGCCTCTTCCTGGTAAATATGGTCATGGCTGTGAAGAGCCTTCAGGTAACTTTCAAGTTCTCCCTGCTTTCGCCTGATGAACTTATTTACTGCTGCAGATACCATGAAAAACAGCAGCCCTAACCCTGGCATAAAAAATACGATAATAAGCTTATAGATGCTGTCCTGCAGCCCGTTAATAACAATATTTATGCCAAAAAAAAGAAGGCATATGAAAAT
>CAZGTW010000141.1:0-2937 GCA_964528815.1 uncultured Actinomycetota bacterium
TGAGGTAATACCTGATAAGGACAGGGTAGTAAAAGAGATAAGGGAAATGTTTTAACTTTTAAAAAAGTGATAATAAATGACTATGGATAAAAACAATATAATATATAAGATACTTGAATATTACTATCTCAATGACTTGAGTCAGTTTGAGATTGCAGATAAGCTCGGTATAACAAGGGTTGCTGTTTCAAGATATATATCAAGGGCAAGGCGCCTGGGCCTCATTGAGTTTAAAATAAAGTATCCTGCTAATTACACCGTAGACAGGCACGAAAGCCTTGAAGAAGAATTCAAGAAGCAGTATGGCCTGAAAGATTGCATAATAGTGAGTTCCCGCAGCGACTACCGTGATACTATAAAGGAATTATCGGAGCATCTTTCAAGTATCCTTGCAAAAATAGTAAATGATAATACATATATCGGTGTGGGTTGGGGTACAACACTTGAAACCACTGTCCAGATGCTGGAGCTGGAAGAAAAACACAGCGTAAAAGTAGTCCCTCTTATAGGCGGGTACGGAAAGTATTTTGATGATATGCACTCCAATAATATAGCAAGAATGCTTGCAGAAAAATACGGGGGCAGCAGTTATGTTACAAATATTCCTGCAGCATTTGATACCAAGGAAATAAAAGATGCAATACTTCGTGACAGCGCTGCAAAAGAGATTTTTAAGCTGGCAAAAAGAGTTGAAGTCGCAATTTTATGCATGAGTGATTTAAGCACCCAGAGCACTCTTTACAGATCTGACCAGATGAACCAGGAAGACATAGATTATCTTTCCGGCCTTGGCATAATAGGAGATGTAAATTATATTTTTGTAGATAAAGACGGCAATTTTATCCCCAATGAAATAAGTGAGCGAACCACTACTCTTTTTCCTATAGAACTTATGAAATCTGTTAAAAACGTAATAGGCATTGCTATCGGTGAAAGAAAAGCTCAGATACTGCATGCAGTACTAAAGGGAGGACTCATTAATATAATGGTAACAGACCTTGATGCTGTCAATAAAATATTAGAGATGAAATAAGGTATAAAAATGTATTCTGATTTCAATTATAAAAAAAGTTTTAAAGTGCATTAATATATCAGTAAAATTCCATTTCAATGACTGCAGTATAGCTAAATCGATAAGTATTGGCAAAAATTTACTGGTTATTTTTCAAGAATATTGGATATATAGGTTAAAGTTTAATCGATAATACTTTTAAGCAAGGGTTTACCTTTGACAATAAAGGAAACAGGGGGAGGAGAAAAAGGACATGGGAGAATCATTAAAAGGAAAGGTGGCAGTAATATCAGCAGCAGGAAGCGGATTTGCAAAAGCAACAGCGGAACTTTTTGCGAAAAAAGATCAATGCAATCTAGTATTATTAGATATCAATGAAAGTACACTTAGACAGACTGAAAAAGAATGTTTATCATCAGGCGCAAATGTCATAGCTTTTAAAGGTGATGTCACAAAGAAAGAAACATTTGAAAGAGCTCTTAATGAATGTATATCAAATTTTGGAAAGGTTGACTTTCTAATAAATTATGCTGGCGGAGCAATCAAGGTTGCGCCTGTTGAGGAGATGGATGATGAGGTCAATAAAAAAATTATTGATTTGAACTTAAATAGTGTAATTATGAGTTGCAGGACCTTTACACCTCAGTTTAAAAAACAGGGATACGGGAAAATAATAAATGTCTCAAGTGCCTGTGACAGAAGATCCTGGCCGGGCTGGTCAATATATTCTGCTGCAAAAGCTGCAGTAAGTACTTTTACACGGTGTCTGTATACTGAATTAAGGCCACATGGCATTTGTGTGATGTTACTGGTACCGGGAGGATCAAACACAGGGTTCCAGAGCGCTGCAGAAAATGTTGTCAAATTTGAATGGGACGAAGAAATGGCTGTCAGGCCGGAACACTTTGCTGATATGGTATATACTGCATGTGCATTATCCAGAGGAGGTTGTGCAACTGAAATGTTATTATATGGACTTGCTCAGGATGTCAGCGGTTATTGATGAATAAAGCAAAAATAATAAATTAATTGGTTAAAAATATATTTAGGATAGAGTCAGTTTATACCCCGGATATTAAGAGATATTCTGTCTGTCGTGACAGGTTTTAGGAATTTAAAAGAATCATGAAATTAATGGAAGTTCAAGGGACATTAGCCTTCGACTGGGGAATGGATATAAAAGTGGGGGCAGGTAGCTTATAATAATGTCTTATTTCATTTCTATTTCCCCGTAACCCCTGGCAGAATGCTTGTCATCAGGATTATCAGCATTTCCAAATGCCCATATTAATTTATTTGTGCCTGCAGTTATATCAATGTCATACTTATCGCCTGTGGAGAGTTTTCTTGAAAATTCTATTATTGTATAACCGCCGGATTCATTACCGTTAAAGTCAAGGATGTCATCGGTGCCGCCAAGCTCAATATCCGGCTTATGAGGCCCGAAATTACCTGTGCTGAACATATCATATATTGCAACATCGCGTCCCTCGATAAAACCGAAAATCATATCTGCATCTTTCATGGTCCTGCCAGGCTGCAGGCCAATTGCTACAAATCCCTCTGTTTTTGCTTTTATTGCGATATATGCATTTTCACTGTCATTTGCCCAGTAAATCTCAATACCTTCCATGTCCTTATATCCCGAATACTCATCATTGCTGATTATCCCGTCAGCAGCAAATGCCCCTGCTGTGTCTGCATTTAAGGTGGCAGGCTCCTGCTGGTTCTGGGAGGATGCGGATGCAGAATCATCTTCACTTGAAGCTTGCCCTGATGACGAATCCTGTACCGAACCTGAAGTAGCGTCAGAACCAGTTTTGGCAGCCTGGTTTTTGTCCTGCTCCTGGGCAGCGCTGCTTTTATCTGAGGCAGAGCCCGGCGCTGGTGCGCACCCTGAAAATGACAGTAAAAGCAAAAAAGCA
>CAZGTW010000142.1:0-1586 GCA_964528815.1 uncultured Actinomycetota bacterium
ATTGATTATCAGCTGGGTGCAGAAAAATTGCCAGTTGCAATGTGCTCCGCCTTATCCGGAGGCAACATAATAGTACTGCATGGCGGAGTAACTGCAGAGCTTGCCTATAATCCGGTACTCGCAATTATTGATGATGATATAGCCAGGACCATAGGCAGGATAATAGAAGGCTTTGATGTAAATGACGATGCGCTTGGGCTTAATTACATTAATGATGTTGGTTTTACAGGATCATTTTTATCAACAAAACACACAAGAGCTTATTGGAAAACTGAAGATTATATGCCAAAAATATTTGACAAGACATCTTATAGCCAGTGGATCGAGACAGGCAAAAAGACTGTTGTGGATAAAGCTAAAGAAAAATATGAAGATATTTTAGCAAATTATAAGCAAAAACCAATAACAGATGAGCAGGACAGGGTAATTGCCAGGATTTTAAAAGAAGCTGAAAATTATTACAGGAAAAAAGGCCTGATGTAATAATAGATGATTCTTACAGGCACAAAAGCATTTCAGGAACTGGAGACAGATTTTATATTAAGAATAAGAAAAAAAATTTTGTTAAACCACAAGGAGATATCAGATGAACTCTCTTGAAAGAGTGATTTCGGCCCTTGAACGAAAAATACCCGACAGGGTGCCCCATTTTGAATTTGAGGTATCAAGCAGCGTAATTCGTGAGATTATAGGCGATGGTGATATATTTGATTTGACTGAAAAGCTTGACCTGGATGCTGTTTCACCAAGGGTAAACCAGAAAAGGCAGAAGATAGATGAAAATACATTTATCGACGAGCGGGGGCTTATGGTAAAAAAAACTACCCAGGACTATCTTGAGCCAGTAATTACTGTGATTAAAAATGAGGCAGATTTAAGAAAATTTGAATTTCCTGATCCCTATGCGCCGCACAGGCTTGATGGTTTAAAAAAAGCCATAGAAAGATTTAAAGGCAGGAAAGCAATAATATCTTTATTAAGAGACGGGTGGTCAGAGGTCAGGGACCTGCATGGTTTTTCTGAGTCTCTGATGGATATGGTTGACAATCCGGAGCTTATAAAAGGCATTATGAATAAAGCTGTTGAATACTATATTGAACTCGGCAGGCTGTCTGCAGAGCTGGGAGCAGAAATAGCATTTTCGGGAGATGATATTGCAGGCAATAATGGTCTTCTTATGAGCCCGGCCCATTTTAAGGAGTTTATATACCCAGCGATGAAAAGGCTTTATAAAAAGTGGCACAGTTTCGGGCTATATATTATTAAGCATTCTGATGGAGACCTGAATAAAATAATGGACCTGTTAATCGATACCGGGCTTGACTGCCTTCATCCCATAGACCCGCTTGCAGGCATGAGCCTTGAAAAAGTAAAGAAGGATTATGGCAAAAAGATATGTATCATGGGTAATGTAAACTGTGCAGGCAATCTGGTGTATGGAACTGAAGAAGATGTTGTAAATGAGGTAAAAAGATGCATTGAAGTTGCAGCACCGGGTGGGGGATATATATTGTCTTCAAGCAATATAATACCAAACAGTGTTAAGCCGAAGAATTATCTTGCGATGGTAGCGGCAGTGAAACAAT
>CAZGTW010000142.1:1686-2904 GCA_964528815.1 uncultured Actinomycetota bacterium
ATAGAAAGACTGCTTGCAGCTTTTAAGCGAAAACCCGTGGACAGGGTGCCTAATTTTGAGATACTTTATGAAGACAAACATGTGGAAAAACTGCTTGGCAGATATGCCGGAAATACACTTGCATATGGCGGGGATCCTGCAAAAGGTGCCGATGCAGACCAGGGACGCCCAATGTACCCTGATGACTTTCTTGACTTTTGCGAAGTAATTGGCCAGGATGCTATGCTTATAGGGTCCTCACTATGGGTACCATTCGTGAGGTTAAATGAAGACGGCAAAAAGGTTAATGCTTATGACAGGAAGGTCAGGACCGCACAAGATTTCAGCAGACTTATTATTGATTCAGACGAACAGATACCAGACACAATAAAATACCTGAAGGAATATAAAGATGCTATTGCAAAAAGAAATTCACGCATAGGTGTGGGAGTCATTTGCGCCAGCATAACCCAGACACTTTATGAATTTGTTGTAGGAATGAATGACTTTATGATGATGGTGTATGAAAACCGTGACCTGGTGGAGGATTTGCTGGAAGTTTCAACAATACACTCTGTAAAAATGACTCAGGCTCTTATTAAAAATGGCGCAGATTTTATATTTGCTGCAGATGATGTTGCATTCAAATCCGGTCTTTTTATCCCTCCGAAAATAATGAAAGAAATATGGGTCCCAAGGATGGCCCGCATATTTGAACCTGCATTAAATGCCGGAGTCCCAATAATGTTTCATTCCGACGGCAAAATCGATGACATGGTTGAGGACCTTATAGACATCGGGCTTGATTGCCTTAATCCAATGGACCCTTACGGAGCAGACTACAGGGAATATAAAAAAAGATATGGCAGCAGGCTCTGCCTGTCAGGCAATGTGGATATCGAGTTCCCGCTTTCAAAGGGAACACCGGAAGATGTAGATGCCGATGTAGCCGCACATATGGAAGTGTTAAAGCCGGGATACGGTTATGTGGCAACGGTGTCACATTCAGTAGTAAATTATATACCCCCCGAAAACGTGATAACTTATATAAATGCAATACACAAATATGGGGCATATTAAAAGAAGTAAAGAGTTATTTTAAAAAAAAATGGTTCAATTGCTAACTTAAATTTCAAACAATATAAATTGAATAAATAATATAAAAAATATAAGGGGTGCAAAAATGGAAAAATTAAAAGTGGGCTTTGTTGCAGGTTTTATGGAAGGTTTTTCTACAAA
>CAZGTW010000143.1:0-2871 GCA_964528815.1 uncultured Actinomycetota bacterium
TACGGGCCTCTATTCCCTTTGTGTAATAATGCTTGACCTCTACCATCTCAGTTACCAGGTCTGCCGCTTCTATTATCCGGGCATCTGCCTTGCGCCCGGTTAACACAAGTTCAACATAGTCAGGCTTTGAAGAAATTATATCAAGAATATCCTGCACACTTATAAGCTTGAAAAATTCTGCTATGGTTATCTCATCAAGTATTACCATATCATATTTGCCTGAAGCTATTATCTTCTTTACTTCAGCAAGTCCCTTTTGTGCGGCTTCAACATCTTTTTCTGTGGCCTGTCGCCTGATGTAGCAGCCCCTGCCATATTGTTTGACTGTTATGCTGTCTTTTAACTTTGCCAGGCTGTCAAGCTCGCTGTATTTCATTCCTTTGACAAACTGGGCTATATAAACTTTCAGGCCGCATCCTGCTGCCCTGAGGGCAAGACCCATTGCAGCTGTGGTCTTTCCTTTTCCATTGCCATAGTAAAGATGCACATACCCCTTATCTTCAAGATGCTGCCTGCATCCTTTTTCTGATTTTTTATCCTCATTCATTTTTTTCCGAGACCCCCGCTTCTCCAAATGTAGCCATGCCATTCATAACTTTTATTGCCGCATCTGCAATGCTGATACCAAGGGCTGCCCCGGTGCCTTCGCCCAACCGCATATCGAAATTAAATAATGGTTTTAATTTCAGCTTTTCAAGCATGATCCTGTGGCCCTTTTCAACTGAAGAATGTGAGGCTATCATATAGTCCCTGCAAGCCGGGCATAATAGTTCTGCAATAAGTGCGCCTGCCCCGCTTATAAATCCGTCTATTACAACAGGGGTTTTTGTCTTTGCACAGCCAAGAATAATCCCGGCTATCCCGCCTATCTCAAAACCGCCCACCTTTGAAAGCACGTCCAGGCCATCAGAAGGATCCGGCTTGTTAAGAGAGAGCGCCCCTTCAATGACTTCTATTTTTTTTGCAAGGCCACTGTTGTCAAGGCCCGTTCCATACCCTGTAACATGGGCGACACCTGTTTTGCAGACACATGCGGCAATTGCGCTGCTGGCTGTCGTATTTCCGATGCCCATATCCCCTGTGCCTATTATTCCGTACCCTTTTTGAACCATGTTTTGCGCAATGGAAATCCCTGATTCTATAGCGGCGCATGCCTGCTCTTTTGTCATGGCGGGTCCTTTTGCCATATTTGAGGTACCATAAGCAACTTTTGCATCTATAAAACTTCCCGCAGAAGATATATCTTTTTTAGTGGGACTTCCGGTAGTCTTTTCACTTACAGAAGGTTTTTTATTTTTATTTTCACCGGAAAAAGATACCGGATCCAAATCTGAAGCAACCCCTGCATCTACAACAACAACATCTGCCCCGGCATGCTTTGCGAGCACATTTATCCCGGCTCCCCCGGCAAGGAAATTATATACCATCTGAGGAGTTACTTCTTTAGGATAGGCACTGACTCCTTCGTCTACCACTCCATGGTCAGCCGCCATTACAATGATAAGTTTTTTGGATAGATCCGGTTTTAATGTCCCTGTAATTGATGCAATCTGTTTTGCCAGCTCTTCAAGCCTGCCAAGGCTGCCAGGAGGTTTTGTAAGGCTGTCCAGCCTGTTTTGAGCTTTCTGCCAGGCTTGCCTGTCAGTTTCAGTTATACCTGCAATGGTATCGCTTAATAATCCTGAAATACCGGAATTATCATTTCCGATGCTTTTTGTGTTGGCCATTTTAACTTTCCTTTCAAAAAAATATCCTGGCAATATTTTAATTTAACCAGGTTTACAAATGGCCGGCTTTTAATTTTTTTGTGTCCCTTTTTTATTTAAAAGCATTTTATATTATTATTATGAATATGAATAGTGAAAATGCATATGAATTATTCCGGGAAGGTAAAAAACACGCAAGAGAAAATGACCACCTGAAAGCTATAATGCTTTTTGAGAAAGCTATTGTAATAGAGCCTGAAAAAGGCTCTATCAGGGAGGCAATAGCAACATCATATTTTAACTGCGGCCTTTATCCTGCTGCAAAAAGTAACTTCCAGAAAGCTGTAAGTATTGATGCTGCAAATGACTTTGCTCATTACGGGCTGGGGCTCTGCCTGGTAAAAGAAGGAAAGATTAAAACTGCAATGGGCCATTTTAAGATTGCTGCAGCAATGAAGCCCTTAAATGAAACTTACAGAAATGCTGTTAAAAGATATAACCGAATATTTGAAATACTTCATAAAAAGCTGCCCCTGCAAGAAGAAGGACAATAAATATTATATTTGTTACTGGAACCCATTTTCGTATGACCTGCCTGTTTTTCTGCAGATGCTCACCTGCTGATAATGCAATGCATCTGTAAAATGACTCAATTGCCATAAGTAATATTACTTCCAGCGGTATGCTGGCCTGCTTGTTAATTATAGTGCCGGTAAAAAGAAGTACCGTTACTAATAATCCTGTTATCAGTGATACCGGTATAAGCATCCTTAAATAGCCCAGGGCAAAATATGCCGCTGTCGAAACAATATTGGCTGCAAATATCGTAAGGATCACCCTTGCATATTGCATGCCTTCTTCATAGTGCCTTATCCCAAACAACCCCTGGAGAAACCTGAACCTGTCTACAACAGATACCGAAAAATCCCTGAAGAAATAAAAGAATGCAAAACCTGCACCCGCACCAAGCAGTATCCATCCGATACATTTTAAAAAAATTATCCAGTAATTATCATTATAATTTATCCCGATAGCGTGTTTATGTTTTTTTGGCATAATTGCCTGTTTTCTTTAATGTTTTTAATTTAAGGCACAGCAATAAACTTCATAAAAAAATTATTATAAATTATATATGAATGCAGCATTAAATATAAAGGGGGAAACA
>CAZGTW010000144.1:0-2832 GCA_964528815.1 uncultured Actinomycetota bacterium
AAAAAGAGGTCATTATGAAAGTTGAACGCAAGGCACTTAAAAGTATAAGTGAGTTTTCGGCATTCAAGTTTGTCCTGGTATCATACCTGATATTTTTTATATTGTTTGTTATTATCTTTGCAATAATAGGCCTTATAGGCTGGGCAGTTCTTTCAGCTTCCGGAGTAACGCTTGCACAGGTTTTAAACAGCCTTGTCCCGGGGCTGAACTTTGAGCAGATAATTGCCGGCATAGGCATAGGGGCAGGAAGCAGCGTTCTTGGAATAGTGCTGTTTATCATAGTGGGGCTTGTTGCATCTGTGTTTGCTGCAGCTATTGCAGCCCTCTTTGTCTGGATATTCAATATTGTATTGAAAATAACAGGCGGAATAGAACTCAGGTTTGCTCCTGAAAAATTTGAAAAGGCTTTTAAAGCAGAAAACGCACAGGCCGCTACTCCTGCTGGCAGTGTAATGCAGGATTACAATATCAATAATCAGTGAGAGACATTTAAACTTTTATTGATTCTTGACAAAAGAGCACAGAATTGTTATTTTGTGTAAGCTAAAATTTTAGCATGTGGTTTTCTACTGTATTAACAGATTTGCTGCCCCGGCAGGCTGATTTAAAAATCACTGAATCTGTTTATGGTGAAGTTTTTTGCCTTTTAGCTATTAGGGCATATAGCTCAGTTGGTTAGAGCGCGTCCCTGATAAGGACGAGGTCTCTGGTTCGAATCCAGATATGCCCACCATAATGGTGGGCGATATTTTGGATATGTTTTTTATGCCGTGGGGGTGTAGCTCAGCTGGGAGAGCGCCTGCCTTGCAAGCAGGAGGTCAGCGGTTCGATCCCGCTCATCTCCACCATTTTTTTGCTTCTCTTTAACTTCTTTCAGTCAGCTTTCCAGCAGAACCTTGAATAAAGCACCAGGCTTATAATAAAAAGTATTATTGAAACTGCAATAGTATAGATAAGCTGAAGCGGCAGCATCGGGTTATAGCCGAAAAATTCCTTCGTGCTTAAAAGATAAGCAATCACAGCATTTGATGATGAAAGCGGATAAAACCTCGAAAAGCTTTGAAGCGCTGCCGGCAGAAAAGTGTAAGGGAAGGTAATCCCGGTAAGTGACATTGTAACCACTGAAACTGCGACTCCTGTGATTATTGCGCCGTTCATGTTCTTTATAAAGGTCCCTATTATTATGCCCATTCCTGAGGCGCTAAGTGTTGCAAGGATTAAAAACCCGATAGATATCAAAAGGTTAGTTGCTGTAAAATTAAACTTTGCACCAAGCGCAACGCCAAGTATGCCGATTATTACTGCAGATATAAGGACATAAAACAGAAGCCCTAAAATCCTTCCCAGAGAATCTTTCCATTGTGCAACTGGCATTGAGCGAAGCTTTAAAAACAGGCCGTTTGCCCTGTCCTGGGCAATTATTGCCGGCATTGTTGTAAGCCCTGACATCATCATTGAAAAAATAATCATGGATATTGTTATGCCTGCCCTGTAATATGGCACCGCCTGCGCAGGTATGCCCCTGTAAAAAATAAATATGTTTAAAAAAAGGAAAACTGTCGGCCAGACCACAGTCCAGAATACAGTTGTCTTGTTTCTGTAAAGTTCCTTTATTGTTTTTACAAATACTGCGTTTATCTGCCTCATAGCTCTTTTATTTCTATATTTTTTTAACTTCTGCCTGTTTCAGTCTTTTATTGAATGCCCCGTAAGTTTGAAAAACACATCATCAAGAGTTGCTGTGGTGCTTTCGAGCCGGCTGACTGTAAAACCTTCATGGTCAAGAGTCCTTATGATTTTTGGTATATCTTCAGTTATATCATCGCTTGAAAGCTTATAGCCAATCTCTGTTTCTATTACTTCACCGCCATCAGTAAAGCCTGACAGTATCTGCTTTATCCTGTCACTTTTATACTGTGCCTCGATTGTAAGCGCATTCTTAAGGTTGTGGTTCCTTTTTAACTCTTCAGGGCTCCCGTCAGCTACTATTTTTCCCTTATCAATAAGGCCTATCCTGTCTGCTTCTTCTGCGTCTGAACCAATATGAGTAATCAAAAATATAGTGATATCTTCGCCTTTGGTCCTGGTAATAAGGTCAAAGAAATTGCGCCTGGCCGTAGGGTCAAGGCCCGTTGTCGGCTCATCAAGTATAAGGACCTTCATGCCTGAAAATAAAATTGTTGCAAGTTCAAGCCTTTTTTTCATTCCGCCGGAGTATTTGGCAACCATTTTATTTGCGTCATCTCCCAGGCCCACCTTATCAAGAAGGTCGAGAGCCGTTTTTTTAGAATCAGGTTTAGAGTAACCCAGCAAGCCCGCAAAATAGGCAAGGTTTTCAAGGCCCGTAAGGTTTGAGGAGCAGAAATTTTCCTGGGGCATATAACCTATAATATCTCTTGCCCTGGACGGCACCCTGCCGAATATTTCCACAGTTCCAGATGTTTTTTCACGTATTGATGCAAGTATTGATGTAAGGGTGGTCTTGCCTGACCCGTTTGGGCCCATGAGGCAGTAAAACTCGCCTTCTTTAATTGAAAGGTCTATCCCGCAAAGCACTTCTTTGCTTCCATATTTTTTCACAAGATTTTCTATCTTTATTGCTTCCAGATAAGCCTCCCTGAAAATAATTAGATATATTTTATCGCTTTTTAATTTATTTGTAGAATAAAATTTGTTACGGAATCTACCATGCTTATGTAAATTATGTTAATGTATTTATCCTGATTATATTTTTACAGGTTATCACCATTAGTGTTGAATATGCCGGCACATGATGTGGGGATGTAGTTCAGTGGGAGAACGCTTGTCTGGCAGACAAGAGGGCGGCGGTTC
>CAZGTW010000145.1:0-2827 GCA_964528815.1 uncultured Actinomycetota bacterium
TTAGGTGTCCGTTAAATTCCAGAATAGGTGTCCGAATTTTTCCAGATTATATAATAAACTTAAAAAAGCTGATAACCGGTGAAAAAGTATGCTGGGACCATATATTCAAGGCGCTTCATGAAAACAGGATTAAAAATGAAATGGATTTTTTTATGAGCATTAATTTCTTTGACATCATAAGGGATGCTTATGAAGAAGGATACAGCGGGGTGCCGTTTACAGAATTTTTCTGGACAGTCAGGTCCATGCTCGTTCCGCTGTTTTTCCTTCTGGCAAACCACATGCCTAAAGCTGACATTTACCACAGTGCTGCAACAGGCTATGCCGGCATATTCGGGGCAATGGCAAAGTTTTTGTATAAGAAGCCATTTATAGTTACCGAGCATGGCATTTATTCAAGGGAGAGGGAAGAAGAAATAATCAAATCAGGATGGGCCAGGGATAATTTCAAGGATATGTGGATAAAGTTCTTTTACAATGTATGCGGCGGAGCTTATGAATATGCTGACAATGTATTTACTCTTTTTGAAAAAAATATGCAGATCGAAATTGAGCTCGGATGCCCGCCCCAAAAGCTTGAGATTGTGCCGAACGGGATAGACATAAGCAGCTTCAGGGACCCTTTTGATATTGAAAATATAACTGAAAAAAGTGGAGCCGAAACAGGCAAGCCTGGCGAAGGGCTATGGAAAGACAGTACGGTTTCAGGTGATGGGGAGGATGTAACTGTTGCCACGGTTACAAGGGTTGTGCCGATAAAGGATATTAAGACAATGATTGCAAGTTTTAACATGGTCAAAAAGCATGTTCCAAAAGCAAAATTTTTAATTCTTGGCCCGACCGATGAGGACCAGCAATACTATGATGAATGCAGGCGGCTTGTCAGCCGGCTTGGTTTAAGAGACGTCACATTTACAGGCAAAGTGGATGTAAAAAAATATTTAAGGCAGATTGACATACTGGTGCTTACATCAATCAGTGAGGGCCAGCCTTTTGCAATACTTGAAGGCATGGCAGCTGCAAAGCCATTTGTCTCTACTGATGTGGGCGGATGCAGGGAGCTTTTATACGGCAGGCAGCCCGATGAATTTGGAAATGCAGGAATTGTGGTTCCTGTAATGGACACAGAGAAGATATCTGAGGCAATAGTCAGGCTCGCAGGTAACCCGCTTCTCAGAAGAAAGATGGGACTGGCCGGCCAGGCAAGGGTCTCAAAATTTTATACTTTTGAAAAATGCATTGAAAGCTACAGGGAAATATATTCCCGGTTTGATAAACAAATAGTTTTAAGGAAGGCATCAGTTGGCAGGAATAGGGTTTGAACTTAAAAAATTATTTAAGGGCGAAGGTTTTTTCAGCAAAGTAAGAGCATATGCATATTCCGCCCTTGTTTCGCTTGGCCCATTTATACTGTGCACAATGATCATTGCGGGCATAATCGTATTCATGAATTTTATGGATGTAGCATTTAAGGACAGGGAGCTTTTTATTGCTACAGTTGTCTACGCATTTATTTTCGCCCAGATATTTGCAAGCGGATTTAAAATGCTCATAACCAGGTTTATTGCCGATATGCTTTATAAGGAAAAATATGAGCTTGTCCTGCCTTCGCTTTATGGTGTCATAAGCGTTGCGGTGCTTCTATCAGGCATTGCCGCAATTATATTTTACTGGAACAGCCCTCTGCCTCTTCTGATTAAGTTTGTAAGTTATCTTCTTTTTATTGAGCTCGTAATTGTTTTTATCATGATGGAGTATCTGTCTACCGTTAAGGACTATATGAAAATAGTAATAAGCTTTATAAGCGGTGTGGTTGTAATTATAGGGGCAGCATTTGTACTGCTGAAATATACAGTGCTCAGCCCTGTGCTTTCGCTAATAGTTTCAATGGTTACAGGTTTTATGCTTATTATTACAATGCTCATGTCTTACCTTAAGAGTTTTTACGGAAAGCCGGTAAGAAGGTACTTTGATTTTCTTGCTTATTTTGATAAGTTCCCATCACTTTTCTTTGTATCCTTCTTTTTTACTCTGGGAATGTACAGCCATAATTTCATGTTCTGGATGAGCAAGCTCGGCGTAAAAATAGGGGGCACATATATATATGCGCCGACCTATGATGTGCCGACTTTTTATGCTTTCCTTAGCGTTATGCCAAGCATGGTTATGTTTATAGTTTCAATTGAGACCTCGTTTTATGAAAAGTACAAAGCATATTATTCACTTATTACAGGCAAGGGAAATCTTGCTGACATAGAGGGCGCAAGAAAGGATATGACAAGGGTACTCTGGTCAGAAATTAGAAACATCATGGAACTTCAGCTTTTCTTTACCCTTATATTTATTGCAGCCGGCTATTACCTGCTGCCAAGGCTTGGGCTTACCCAGCTTTCAATAGATATTTTCAACCTTTTAGCTCTTGGGGCTTACATGAACATCATGACCATGATAATAATGCTTATACTTCTTTATTTTGAGGACAGGGCAGGCGCGCTGTTTATAGCTGTGACTTTCTTTATGAGCAATGTTTTCTTTACTTTTTTAACCCTGAATTATCCTGAAAGCACATATGGGCTGGGGTTTTTCCTTTCAACGTTTTTCTCGCTTGTAATTGCAGTACTAGAGCTTGTTGTATACCTTAAGAATATAAATTACCATACTTTCTGCGGACAACCTATCATCTATAAGGAGAAGGTAGGGTTCTTTGGAAAACTGATACTGCTTTTTACCCCAAGAAGCGAAAGAGTAAAAGCCGAGTAAAGAATTATGGAGTTAAGGCCTTTATTGTTATTCCAAGATGGATCAGTAATGCCTCTTCTACTTTTTC
>CAZGTW010000146.1:0-2826 GCA_964528815.1 uncultured Actinomycetota bacterium
GTTTCCTGTTGAAATCGGCATATCGACAATGGTTCTTATAATGGTATTTGACCTTGCTATTGTCTTTACGCTTATTGTGGTCAGCATAGTTATTGTGTGGCTGACAATGGGATTTGGCAGTTTTTCTTTTTCGTCCTGGCCGGTAATTCTTATTGCAGGATTGCTTCTTGTGGCATCAATGCTGCTCCTGTTCTACCTCTCACCGGTCATCAGGTTTTTTATAAGGCTGATTGACAGGCATATAATGAATAAAAGGGCAGGCAAAAGCAGGGTTGTAAGTTTTATTTTCCATAAGCTTTGTGACATCAATACAAGCATTGATATAATCAAGCAGAGAAAGGTATACGGCAAGGTATATTTCTACTCAGTTATATGCAGGGTCCTTAAGTTTCTTGCTTATTACATGGCGGTCCATGCTGTGCTAAAGCCAATGGGCTATGGTTTTTCAAATTTAAGTTTCTGGGTAATTTTCCTTGCAACAGTAGTTGCTGAAATATCTGCAGTACTGCCGACACATGCCCTGGCAGGTTTTGGCACATATGAAGGCGCATTTGCCCTGGCATTTATAGCGCTTGGTTTTTCAAGCGAGATTGCAATTACAGTCGGGTTCAGCTACCATCTAATTATGCTTTCTTTTTCAGTAATACTTGGGATAATTTCCATGGTCATAATCTCCCTTCCTTTTTACAGGCCTAAAACGACCGCTAATAGTGCCTGATATCTTTTGATATTCAGTTTTTGATTTAAAACCATTCAGAAAAGAAATTAATTATTTTATAATTATTATTGATATAAAGTTGATATAAAGTTAGTTAAGTGTTAATATATTTCTATAATTAAATATATTCATCACTTTATGGAAAAAGGAGAGCAAAAATGGACCCGTTAATAGCCAAAATACTGGACTTCAAACATGAGGACATACCGGATTATGAAAAATACCTGATGCTTGGAGGCGGCACCCCGGGACCGAACCTTGTAAAGGGGCAGGGAGTATATGCATATGATATTGAAGGAAAGCAGTATATTGATTGCACATCACAATCATGGGCCCTTCACATGGGTTATTCACACCCTGAAATAAACCAGGCAGTAAAAGAACAGATAGATCTTTCGGTCCATTTTCACACAGGTTTTTATACTGTGCCTCGATACCTTCTAGCAAAAAAAATAGCAGAGATTTTCCCGCCAAAAATGAACAGGGTAATGTTTACCATTGGCGGTGGCGCGACAATAGAAGCAGCTCTTAAGGTAGCGATTTTAAACAATCCATCTGCCCATAATTTTATTTCCCTTTATGGCGGATACCACGGGACATCATTTATGACAACAGGTGCATCTCTTACAGGCACTTTTGCATATGGCAAGTATCATGGCGGGGCGACACTTGCCCATTTTGCGCAGAACTTTATAAGGGTCCCCGCGCCGTATTATTTCAGGCCTTATTTTGAGACATGCAAGGAAGGTGACACAGATGAGGTAGACAGGAAATGCCTTGAGGCGCTGGAGATGCAGATTAAATACGGGTCAACTGGCCCGGTTTGTGCAGTGCTTATGGAACCATTGCAGGCATCAGGAGGCCAGCTCATCTTTTCAAAAAAATACCTGCAGGGAGTAAGAGATATCTGCACAAAGAATAAAATAATACTTATATGGGACTGCATACAGACAGCTTTTGGGCGCCTTGGCGCCTGGAGCGCATCAAATCATTATGGAGTGACGCCCGATATCATGGTCTGTGGAAAATCCATGGGAGCAGGCTTTCCTATAAACTGCATAGTAATATCTGATGATATTGAAGGTGTAAAGATGGATGGCATCGACCTGCACACTTTTGGAAATAACCAGGTCTCTCAGGTCGCAGCATTAAAGCAGATAGAAATAATAGAGCGTGATAATATACTGGAAAATGTAAAAAAAGAAGGAAGCTTTATTGCCCGGGAAGTTAGAAAAATGGCAAGCCAGTATCCGCAGATTGGCGAAGTGCGTGGACTTGGCTTCCATATAGGTATTGAACTTATAAAAGACGGCCAGTCAAGGGAAGCTGATTATGCCGGATGCAGCGCTATGAGAGATACAGGATTTGAGTTCGGCATTATTTTTGGTGTAGGAGGCTCAGGAAAAGGCAAGAATGTGCTTAAAATAAAACCGCCCCTTATAACCACCCACAAACAGGCTGAAGAAATAGTAGAGAAGTTTTCAAGTACAATAAAGAAAGTTTATGGCAGGTGAGGTAATATGTATCCGGAAGACAGAAGGACAAGGATATTAAATTATATAAATTCAAGGGATTTTACAGATGTGTCCCAGATTGCAGAAAAATTTAAAGTATCAGAAATAACTGCAAGGCGCGACCTTTTGCTCCTTACCAAAGCAGGCCTGATAAACAGGGTTTACGGGGGTGTTAAATCGTCTCCTCCTTCAGCGAGCGAACCTGTTTTTACAGAGCACATAAAAGAGTTTCATGAACAAAAACAGCATATAGCAAAAGAAGCTGTAAAATATATAAATGATGGAGATACGATTTTCCTTGATTCAGGCTCCACATTGCTTGAGCTTGCAAAACTGCTGCCTGCAAAAAAGAATTTAAAAGTCATTACCTGGGGGCTCCATATACTTGATATGCTTTGTGAACTTGCGCGAAGGGGAGAGTTTGATGGAGAGATACTCTGCTGCGGCGGCACCTGGAGAAGGGACCCCGACCTTTTTATAGGGCCGCAATCAATAAGGTTTTTTGATGACATAATAATTAATAAGGCTTTTCTTGGAATAATTGCAGTTAATCTTGATTTCGGCTGGATGGGCTCAAGCCTTATAGAGGTTGAA
>CAZGTW010000147.1:0-1063 GCA_964528815.1 uncultured Actinomycetota bacterium
AGTTCCTCAGTGAATTCAAAGAACGGGGTGGGTTTGTTTCCGCCTGCATTATTGACAAGAATGTCAATTTTACCAAATTTATCCACTGTCTTTTTTACCATGTCATCAACTTCACTTTTCTTTGACACATCAACTTTGAGCGCAAGCGTTTTCCTGCCAAAATCTTTTTCAATTTCTGTTGCTGTCTTTTTTGCCACATCGATATCAACATCAACAATTACAATATCTGCTCCTTCTTTGGCATACATCCTTGCTATGGCCTTTCCTATCCCTCTTGCTCCGCCGGTTATTAATGCGACCCTGTTTTCAAGTAACATTTCTTCTCCTTTTTTTAATTAATTAGAACTTATAATTAGAATTTATAATTATTGCTGATATTTTAATGCTAAATTTTATTCTTTTAGCTGTTCCATAAGATTTCCGGATTATTTACCTTATCCTGTAATGCCTGCAGAAATTCTGCAACTGCTGCTCCATCTATAACGCTGTGGTCATAGGTAAGGCTTACCGGAAGCAGTTCCTTTGGCTCAATAATGCCGGAATCATCATGGTTGGCATCCCAGGATATAGCAAGCCTGCATATCCTTGCCATCCCGAGTATTGCAACCTGCGGCGGATTTATTATTGGATGGGTAAAATCAATGCCGAAATTGCCCATATTGGTTATTGTAAAGGTCCCGCCCAGAAGGTCGCTTACCTGGTGCTTCCAGTCCATGACCTCTGATATCAAGGATTTGCGGTTCTGCATAAAACCGGACAAATCAAGTGTATCAGCTTTTCGCAAAACAGGGGTTACAAGCCCCCTTTTTGTGCTTACAGCATAGGCGACATTTACATCCCTGTACATCCTGTAAACGCCGTTTTCATAAGTTGCATTAAGCTCAGGTTTTTGTGCAAGCGATAATGCCACGGCCCTTATAAAGTGATCTACAATCGAGCCTTTCTGCAGCTTTTCCTTGAATTCTCTCAGGGTTTTTATCTCCAGGTATTTAAAGCTTGATGCATGGATTTTATTCCTGTAGCTATCCATCAGGCTGTCAGCAATAAACTTTCTTGTGCCCCT
>CAZGTW010000147.1:1163-2802 GCA_964528815.1 uncultured Actinomycetota bacterium
TTTCTGCCCTGCCCTGGTATTTATCAGCAATTTTAACTGGTAATTTGCTAAGACCAAGATAATCTCTTAATCTGGAATAAGCTTTGTGATGTATTCCACTACAGCAGGTTCCATTTATTTCAAATGGTATCCGGTCAGGTTCCTTGTGATTTAGTGAATATAAAACCCTTTGTTTGTGTGTAAATTCAGTCATAGGTTCTTCTTTAAAAAACAGTACAGCATTATAAAGACTCTAACTAATTTGTTTTATAAGTTAATCTATCCATCCCTTATGAGGTATATTTGGATAAGGAGATGCATACATGCCCCTTAAGGCTTCCTCCGGTTCCGGGAATTTACTGTTTCTTGCAAATTCTACAGCCTCATCCATGATATCTTCCACTTCTTTATCAACAGCCTGTAGCTCTGCTGGTGTGAAGCCATATGTTTCTGTCAATTCCTTTGGAAATGTAAGCAACGGGTCTTTTGATTTCCACAGTGCGATTTCATCCTTGTCCCTGTATTTTATATAAGTCTGAAGCTCTTCACCGCTCCAGTGCCCCCTGTAGCGGTATGCTTTACATTCTATGAGATGCGGTCCCCCACCGGATCTTATTTTATCTATTGCCTTTTTTGCCGCATTATATACAGTCATAACATTCATTGCGTCAATTGTTTCTCCTGAAAAACCATAAGCTGCAGCCCTCTGGCTAAGGTTTTCTATTTTGCTTGAATACTTAACAGATGTTGTTGCAGCATACTGATTATTTTCACAGAAATAAAGGATGGGAAGGTTCCATATTGCTGCCATATTCATGCATTCATGCACAGGTCCCTGGTTGGCTCCGCCGTCTCCATAACCTGCAACCACAACATTGTTTTTCTTTGATAATTTTAATGCCAGAGCTATACCTGTCCCAAACCCTGCACGGCTTCCAACAACGCTGTCTATTGAAAACATGCCTTTGTCAAGCCCTCCGCTGATATGCATTGAGCCGCCCTTACCGGACATATACCCGTCTACCCTGCCCATGAATTCCGCAAGTATGTGTTTTATTTCGGCGCCTCTTGTTATCTGTGCCGATAAAGTGCGGTGTGTCGCACAGATAAAATCGCCATCAATCATTGCTGTCCCAAGCCCCACTCCGATAGCTTCCATTCCAATGGAAGGATGTAACGGGCCGGGTATCTCACCCTGGTTCATAAGGTCGATAGTAACATCATCAAACCTTCTTGTAAGCTTCATATTCTTGTACATGCTCAAAAGAGTGCTTTTTTCTATTTTTTCTGGCATTTATATCTCCTGTAATTAAATAAGTTTTTTAATAGCGTGTCGCAGTTTGTCTTCATTTGGAAGCATATATTTTTCCATGGGCGGGCTGAATGGTACAGGAACGTCTGCTCTTGTAATCCTTATTACCGGTTTTTTCAAATTATCAAAACATTCCTCTGCAAGTATTGCAGAAACTTCGGCCGCAAATCCGCATGTCCTGTTTGAATCATCTATTATCGCTACCCTCCCTGTTTTGCTGGCTGACTTTTTAATCATGCCCGTATCTAAAGGAAGCAGCGTCCTCGGATCTATAACTTCGACAGAAAGTCCTTCTTTTTCATATTCCTTTGCCACTTTTAATGCAACAGGAACCAGGTGGCCGGTTGC
>CAZGTW010000148.1:0-2778 GCA_964528815.1 uncultured Actinomycetota bacterium
AGCTCTCAAAGCAAATCGGGCTAAAGGATTGGGACAGGCCTGCCTTTGCCTGCCTGGCAAGCAGGATACCATATGGGACAAAAATAACCAGGGAAGTCCTGGAAAGAATTGACAGGCTTGAGATATTTTTAATAAAAAAAGGTTTTACACAGGTCAGGGTAAGGCACCACGAAGACCTGGCAAGGATAGAAATAATTAAGGAGGAGATTCCAATGTTGGTTGGACAACATTTAATGGAGCAGATAGTTTCAGAATTTAAAAAAGCCGGCTACCTTTATGTGACACTCGATCTTGAAGGTTACAGAACTGGCAGCATGAACATTATGCTTCAGAACGAAATTAAAAACGATTTTTAAAAGGAAAGGTAAATGAAATGGCAAAAAATGAAGAAAAACTTAAACTGGAGACAATAGCGCTTCACGGCGGGCAGGAACCTGACCCTACGACAGGAGCCAGGGCGGTACCCATATACCAGACCACTTCCTACCAGTTTAACAGCACCGAACATGCCGCAAACCTCTTTGCATTAAAGGAGTTCGGCAATATCTACACCCGCCTTATGAACCCCACCACTGATGTGTTTGAAAAAAGGATGGCCCTTCTTGACGGCGGGGTCGCCGCCCTTGCAGTTGCAAGCGGGCAGTCTGCGATAACCCTGTCGCTCTTAAACATTGCACAGGCAGGTGATGAGATAGTATCAGCAGATAATCTCTATGGCGGGACTTATAACCTTTTCCATTACACATTCAAAAGGCTCGGAATAAAGGTAAACTTTGTAAAATCTTCTGATATTGATGCCTTTAAAGCTGCAATAAATGAAAAGACAAAAGCAATTTATGCAGAATCCATTGGAAACCCTAAGCTTGATATTGCAGATATTGAAGCGATATCAAAAGTTGCGCACGACAATAAAATCCCGCTCATTCTTGATAACACTGTATCCCCCTATATTTTCAGGCCGATTGATTATGGTGTGGATATAGTCGTATATTCGGCAACCAAGTTTATCGGGGGGCACGGCACTTCCCTTGGCGGAGTCATAGTGGACTCGGGTAAATTTGACTGGGAAAATGGCAAGTTTTCTCTTATTGCTGACCCGGAGCCTGCATATCATGGCCTTAAGTTTGTCGACGCCTTAAGGCCTCTTGGAAATATTGCATATATCATCAAGGCAAGAGTTGTACTGCTTCGAGACCTTGGCCCTGCACTTTCCCCTTTTAATTCATTTCTGTTTTTGCAGGGGCTTGAGACACTTCCAATAAGAATGATAAAACACAGCGAGAACGCGCTGCAGGTTGCAGAGTACCTTGAATCAAACCCGCTTGTAAGCTGGGTCAATTACCCGGGCCTTAAATCGAGCCCTGAAAAGAAAAAGGCTGAAAAATATTTAAAAAATGGCGCGGGGGCTATCCTTGGATTCGGGATTAAGGGTGGCATTGAGGCTGGAAAGAAATTCATTGATTCACTGGAGCTTGTTTCACACCTGGCAAATGTCGGTGATGCAAAAAGCCTTGCAATACATCCGGCAACTACCACCCACCAGCAACTTTCTGAGGAAGAAAGGCTCTCAACCGGAGTAACGCCTGATTTTATCAGGCTTTCCATAGGGCTTGAAAATGTTGGCGATATTATTGCAGATATTGAACAGGCTCTTAAAAAATCACAGTAGATTGTCTTTTACCATATAGGGGCTCGCCAGGCAAGACTTGTTTAACAAACCGTAACAGGTTTTGCCGGGGCCCCGCATTATTAAATTAAAAAATGAAAGGAAATAAAAAATGCGTATTTTTGAAGATATCACAAAAACAGTCGGCAACACACCGCTTGTTAGAATCAATAAAATGGCCGAGGGCCTTGGCGCAACAATACTTGCAAAGCTTGAATCATTTAATCCTCTTTCAAGCGTTAAGGACCGTATTGGAGTAGCTATGATAGATGCTGCAGAAAGAGAAGGGAAAATAAACAAAGACACAGTAATAATCGAGCCCACCAGCGGAAATACAGGGATCGCCCTTGCATTTGTTTGCGCAGCAAAGGGTTACAGGCTCATTCTTACAATGCCTGAGACTATGAGCATGGAAAGGCGCCAGCTTTTAAAGATTTTTGGAGCTGAGCTTGTCCTTACAGAAGGCCCAAGAGGTATGACCGGCGCAGTGGAAAAAGCAGCCGAGCTTGCTTCTCAGACAGAAAACAGTTTTGTACCGCAGCAGTTCAAGAACCCTGCAAACCCTGAAATACACAGGAAAACAACAGCAGTTGAATTATTAAATGATACTGACGGAAATATTGATATATTTATTGCAGGTGTAGGGACCGGAGGCACTATTACCGGTGTGGGCGAGGTACTCAAAAAAAAGAACCCGAATATTAAGTTTATTGCAGTTGAGCCAAAGGACTCCCCCGTGCTTTCAGGCGGCAAACCGAGCCCCCATAAAATACAGGGTATCGGGGCTGGATTTGTCCCTGAAATACTTGACCGAAGTGTCATAGATGAAATAATCACTGTCTCAAATGATGATGCCGGAGAAGTTGCAAGAAGGCTTGCCAAAGAGGAAGGCATCCTTGCAGGAATTTCCTGCGGGGCAGCCATGTGGGCAGCCCTTCAAGTCGCTAAACGACCTGAAAACAAAGGAAAGTCAATTGTAGTCATTCTTCCGGACACAGGGGAAAGATACCTCTCGACCTGGTTGTTCCAGGAGTAATATTTAAAGTTATAAGAAGCTGATTTCTGAAAAACAACTAACTGGAACTTTATAATTTCAGGCCTCATTTAATCCT
>CAZGTW010000149.1:0-2743 GCA_964528815.1 uncultured Actinomycetota bacterium
CTGTTTTGAGGAGCTTCTCCCATGCGGATATTTCGAAAGGAAGATGCGCAACAGCGGCATGGGGCTTTTACTTCTTTCCAGTCCCGTGTCATCTTTTATGCCTAATGTGCAAATAACAAAAAGAATAAGCGGGAACCTGCTTGAAACCATATACATTACTCCGGAAGGAAAAATATCTTTTAAATCTCATACAGGCACTGAAAGGATTGCTTCAGCCGGATGGGAAGTAAAGTCAGATTTTCTCATTAAGGGCGAGAATGATTATGATGCGCTTATTTATATGATTGAGGACACAGTGTTTGCAGATGAGCAATATGAATTCAGGTTAAAGGAATCAGATCTGGGAGAAGATGGAGTTCAGCATATAGTTGGCCTTATGCCCCCATACACTGAAGCGGAGCTTTTAATGGGGCTTGAAAAATGGAGCTTTGAACAATATGACAATTCTTTAAAATTCAGCCAGCTTCTGCAGTCGCTTGAAAAAAGAAGGGACAGGCAGCTTGAAATGATGTTATCGATGGACTATTCAGGTCTTCAGCACCTGGGTGATATTTCAGACAATATTTCACCTGAAAACTATATTAAGTATGAAGTGCCCCATTACAGAAAAACAATAAAAGCTTTAAGTAATGAGAAAAGGAAATGCGGCATACACGCCCATGCCAAGTTTTTAAAAAGACATGCGCAATGGCTGGCAGAAGTGCAACCTGATTTTGTCGAATCCTACACTCCGCCGCCTTACAGTGATATATCCCTTGAAGAGCTAAGGAAAACGATAGGGGATAAAGTGACCATTCTCATAAACTTTCCAGAGACAGTTTTTTACCAGGGTTACAAAAAGACAAAGCAGTATACTTTAAAACTGCTTGAAAGTGACGGTTCATACAATAAAGCCATAGGTTTTTCTGAGATGGGCCTTATGGGTGTAAATAGCCAGACAAAGCAGATATTTGAAGAAGGGTTTATGGCAGTAGCCGAGGCAGTAAATGAGATTAAGATATATTGAGTGCCTGTTTCTTATTATTTAAGGGTAACAGGTTTAAGGATAACAGGTTTTAGCGGTCAGGAATAATAATTTGCCTGGAAAATAAATAAAAAAATAATTTAAATTTACCGATTGCAAGGAGAATAAAAAATGATCGAATCAAGATTTGTAGAGCCTTTTGACTGGGAACCTGATAAAGCAAGGTTAAAAGGGGCAATGCTGTTTGAATCTGTTGACAGGGTCCCCCACATTGACAACCTTATTGAGGATAAACATGTGGAAAAACTTCTTGGCAGGTATGCGGGAAATACCCTTGCTTACGGAGGCGACCCTGCAAAGGGTCCGGGCGGTGAAGATTTAAGGCCCATGCATGCTGATGATTTCATAGATCTGTGCAATATAATAGGCCAGGATGTCATATCATTTGATGCCGGCATGTGGACACCTTTAAAAAGGGAAAACGAAAATGGAAAACTGGTGCAGGTCTGCAATAAAAGCGTAAAGAACAAAAAGGATTTTGAAAGCCTTGTTCTTGATTCGGAAAACGAAATAGAAAAAGCAGTCAAATACATGAAAGAATATAAAGATGCTGTTGCAAAGCGCAAGTCAAAACTGGGAGTCTGCCCGATATACGGGTGCGTAATGCAGACGCTTTATGAATTTGTTGTGGGCATGGATGATTTTATGATGATGGCCTATGAAGACAGGGCCCTGATGGAGGAAATGCTCGAATTATCCACAGTGCATTTTGTCAAATTATCACATGCAATGGTAAAAGAGGAAATGGATTTTCTCTTCCTCGGCGATGATGTGGCATTCAAGACAGGTACTTTTCTTCCGCCACAAATAATGAAAGAGATATGGACGCCCCGGATGGCAAGGATATTCGAACCGGCAGTAAATGCCGGAATTCCTGTCCTGTTTCATTCCGACGGCAAAATAGACGCACTGGTGGATGACCTTATAGAAATTGGGGTAAACTGTATTAATCCGCTTGACCCTTACAGCATAGACTACAGGGATTACAAAAAAAGATATGGCAAAAGGGTCGCATTGTGCGGAAATATAGATATTGAGTTTCCGCTTTCCAAAGGCACGCCTGAAGATGTGGAAAAAGATGTAATTGAGCATATGGAAGTGCTCAAACCCGGGTATGGCTATATATCCAACAGCTCTCATTCGATTGTAAATTACATCCCGCATTCAAATTATGTGGCTTACCTGAATTCTGTTCATAAATACGGGAAATATTAGAGGCTACCCATGTCAGGGCTTAAGTTTAATAAGACATCTGCTGAAACGCAAATATAAAAGGGGGAAAAGAATGATTAGAGTGGCTCAGACCTTCAGGATTGACCCGGTATATTTAGATGATTATAAAAAGGACCATGACAATATCTGGCCGGAGATGAAAAAACTTATAAAAGATGCCGGAATTGAAAACTATTCGATTTTTTTCAGGAGCGATGGAACGCTTTTTTCATATTATGAATCAGGGCTTGACGAAAAAACTTTAAAAGAAAATTTGGAAAAAGCTTCTGCAACTGAAGTTTCAAGGAGATGGCAGAAAGCTATGGATAAATATTTTGTAAAGCAGGACAAAACTAAAACAGGCCCTGAGATTACGGGACTTGAGGAAGTTTTTCATATGATTTAACAGTTATTTTGATTCAGTTAATAAAAGGCTCAAAGGAAATATAAATGAAAGACAGCATGACAATGACTTCAAAAGAAAGGTTTATGACGGCACTTAATAAA
>CAZGTW010000150.1:0-2686 GCA_964528815.1 uncultured Actinomycetota bacterium
CTTGTTGGAGAGAACGGCGCAGGTAAATCCACACTTATGAAAATACTAGCAGGTATTTACCAGCCAGACAGCGGTGAGATTTTATGGAATGGAAACGAAGTCAAAATAAGGGATTCAAAAACTGCACTGTCGCTTGGCATATCAATGATACACCAGGAATTAAATCCTGTACCGCAGATGACAATAGCTGAAAACATTTTTCTTGGAAGGGAGCCTGCCTCCAAAGTCAAAGGGTTTATTAATTTTAAAAAAATGTACAGCGATACAAAAAAAATACTGCAGGACCAGGACCTTGTTTATAACCCCAGGACAAAAGTTGCAAATTTAAGCATATCAGATACACAACTGATAGAGATTGTCAAAGCAATAACTTATGAATCATCCCTGATAATAATGGATGAGCCAACTTCCGCCCTTACTGAATTGGAAATAGAAAATCTATATAAAAGAGTCAGGGAGCTTAAAAAAAGAGGGGTATCAGTAATATTTATCACACACAAACTTGATGAGATTTTTAAGATTGTAGATACAGTTACAATTCTCCGTGACGGAAAATTCATTGATTCAAAACCTATAGAGAACCTGACTAAAGACGAAATAATATCTATGATGGTTGGAAGAGAAATAACAAACCTTTACCCGAAAATGGACATAGATATAGGCGAAAAGGTATTTGAGGCAGATGGCCTTACAAGAAACGGGGTCTTTAATAATATAAGTTTTAAGGTAAATAAAGGGGAGATACTGGGTGTATATGGACTCATGGGTTCAGGAAGGACAGAGGTTGTCAGGGCTATTTTCGGGCTTGACCCGTTGGATAAAGGAAAAATCACAATCAACAGCAAAACCGTAAAAGTCCTTACCCCGCAGGATTCAATTAAAAGCGGTATTGCTATGGTCACCGAGGACAGGAAAAATTTTGGAGTAATTCTATGCAGATCGGTTCTGGAAAATATTTCACTTCCCAATTTGCGGGCTTTTTCAAGATTTATGTTTTTAAATAAAAGACTTGAAAGAAAAAAAATCGCGGATATTTCAAAAATATTTAACATTAAAACACCAAACCTTGAAACAATGGTAAACTCACTTAGCGGCGGCAACCAGCAAAAAGTAGTTGTTGCAAAATGGTATTTATTAAACCCAAGGGTTTTAATACTTGACGAACCCACAAGAGGGATAGATGTTGGTGCAAAGTATGAAATCCATAAAATTATGAATGATTTAGCCGGCAGGGGAATGGCAATAATAATGATATCGTCTGAGATGCCTGAAGTCCTTGGAATGAGCGACAGGATTATAGTAATGCATAAAGGCGAGATAACAGGCGAACTGAAACGCAAAGAGGCTACACAGGAAAAAATAATGATATTAGGTACAGGAGGTAAAATTGACAGTAAAAATTGAAAAGAATAAAAGCAGGGTTAACCTGAACACTTTCAAGATACTATTGGTAAAATATGGCATTTTTTTGGTCCTTATAGGAATGCTTATTATCGCTTCTATAATCAGCCCTTATTTTCTAACAAAAGAGAATCTTGTTAATGTTGTCAGGCAGGTTTCCATAATGCTTATTGTTGCATCCGGCATGACAATGCTTCTTGTTTCAGGTCTATTTGACATATCTGCAGGCTCAGTTATGGCTTTTGCAGGAATACTTGCCGTAGATATTTCAATGAAAACCAATTCACCTGTTACAGGAATACTGGCAGCAATGGCTGTAGGTGCAGTTATAGGTTTTATAAATGGAGGCATTATAGCCAAATACAGGGTTCCGGCATTTATTGTTACTCTCGGCATGATGTCGGCTGCAAGGGGCGCGGCATATATTTACACTGGCGGATATACAATAGTAAAGATCGGCAGTTTTAAAATCGTGGGGCAGGGTTCTGTGCTTGGAATACCTCTGCCTATAATCATTATGGCCTTTATACTTATTATTGCATGGGTAATACTTAACAGGTTAAGATTCGGAAGGTATTTATATGCAATTGGCGGCAATGAGCAGGCAGCTCTTGCTTCAGGTGTAAACATAGTAAGGATAAAAATCCTTGTTTTTGTTATTTCAGGATGCTTAATCGGGCTTGCAGGTGCAGTTCTTATGGGCCGTATAAATGCGGGGGTTCCGACTGCGGGTGAAGGTTATGAGTTTGACGCCATTACAGCAGCAATAATCGGCGGCACAAGCCTTTATGGCGGAATTGGAAATATACCCGGCACTATTGTCGGGGCGCTGATTATTGGTGTACTAAATAATATATTGAATCTAATGGGCGTATCATCTTACTGGCAGCTGGTTGTAAAAGGGGCGATTATAGTTGGTGCTGTACTTCTAGATATTAAAACAAAACAGACCAGGATAGGTAAATAAGGCAAATAAGTCTACAAAATAACAGCAAAACAGTTTAAAATCTTCGCATATGAAGAAAATAACAATAAGGGAAATTGCCAGTGAAGCCGGAGTTTCAATCGGCACAGTTTCAAATGTTTTGCATAAGAGGCAAATAGTCAGTAAAGAGTCTGCAGAAAAGGTCAATGCAGTAATTTCAAAATACAATTACCGGATGAATATTTCTGCAAGCATTCTCCGAAGAAAAATCTCAAAAATGATAGGCATTATAGTGCCAGATAATACAAACATGGTATATTCTTATATCAGCAAGGCAATAGAATTATCTGCAAGCGCAAA
>CAZGTW010000151.1:0-2679 GCA_964528815.1 uncultured Actinomycetota bacterium
CTTTTCTTGGTTACATCCTCATCATAATTTTTTGCTGCATCTGCCATAAAATCCTCCTTTTGTCTATGGTCATTTTTTAATTTTAACTAATTACTTAATACAGTCTTTCAGTTCCAGACGTTTATTTATAAGAAAGGTGTCCAAACCACAAAATGGCTGAAATTAAAAACCATTTACTGTGCCAGCTCCAGACTGTAGTATTTAGCTTACTATTATAATAAATATAATCAAAAAACAATAATTAATTTTCAGGAAAAACAATTGAATAGGACGCCACAAGGTCGCCTTCGGAAACATTCATCACTTTTACGCCCTGGGTTGTGCGTCCCGTCCTTCTTACTGACTTGGCTGGTATCCTTATAAGTATGCCGTTGGTGGTAATAATAACTATCTCATGTTCGTCTTTAATTATTCCCGAACCTGCAACACGGCCCTTCTTTTCAGTGAGCGCAACGGTCTTTACGCCAAGGCCGCCCCTCCTATGTTTTGTATATTCAGTAATTGTGGTCCTTTTTGCAAATCCGTTTTCTGTAAGTATGAGTATGTCGCCATGAATATCCTTAGAAACCATCATCGCCAGTACCTGGTCGCCTTTGGAAAGCTTCATACCCTTGACCCCCTGGGTTGCTCTTCCCATTGGCCTGCAGTCTTTTTCAGAAAACCTTATTGCCTGGCCGTTTTTTGTAACCATTACAACTTCTTCATTTCCATTGGACCTTTCAACGCTTATCAGCTCATCTCCATCCATAAGGTTTATTGCAGCAAGACCGTCTTTTCGTGAGCTGTCATAATCAGACATAGCAGTCTTTTTTACCATGCCTTTTTTTGTGGCCATAATGAGAAAGTCATTTTCACCATATTCCTTGGTGGCAATAATTGCTGCTACCCGCTCGCTTGACCTGAAAGGAAGAAGGTTTACTATTGCCTTGCCTTTTGCTGTGCGGCTGCCCTCAGGAAGCTCATGGACTTTTAGCCTGTAGACTTTTCCGAAGTTTGAGAAAAACATCATATAGTGATGGGTCGAGGATATGAACAGGTGCTCCACAAAATCATCTTCTTTGAGGTTTAATCCGGTAACACCTTTTCCGCCCCTTTTCTGCTTTCTGTATGTGTCAAGCGGCACCCTTTTAATGTACCCTGAGTGGGTAATGGATATTACATTTTCTTCCTCGGCAATCAGGTCCTCTATATCTATTTCTGAAGAGCTAGCTGATATCTCGGTCCTTCTTTCATCGCCGTATTTTTTCTTCATTTCAGTCAGTTCATCTTTTATTACTTTGTAAACAAGGTCATCGTTTTCAAGGAGTTTCTTCAGCTGCTTTATTTTTTCTTCAAGCTCTTTGCCTTCCTGTTTAACTTTATCCCTTTCAAGGCCAGTGAGCCTTTGCAGCCTCATATCAAGTATTGCCTGGGCCTGTATTTCTGAAAGCTTGAACTTTTTCATTAAGCGCTCTTTTGCAGTGGGCACATCTTTTGAGGAACGTATTGTGCTTATTACTTCATCAAGATTATCAAGCGCAATAAGAAGCCCCTTTACAATATGCAGCCTTTCTTCTGCAACTTTAAGCTCATACTTGGACCTGTTTACTACTATTGTGAACCTGTGTTTTATGTATTCCTTGAGGAGCCCGGTGACATTTAGCGTTTTAGGCACGCCATCGACAAGCGATAGCATTATAATGCCGACTGTAGATTCAAGCTGGGTGTTCTTGTAAAGGTAATTTATTATTACATTGGGTATTACATCCCTTTTTAAATCAACTACTATGCGCATGCCGCTGCGGTCGAATTCATCCCTTAAGTCGCTTATGCCCTCCAGTTTCTTGTTTCTTACAAGTTCAGCAATATATGCTATAAGGTTTGATTTCTTTACTTCATAGGGAAGCTCACTTATTATAATCTGGGTCTTGCCTTTTGGTGATTGCTCTATATGCGCCCTGCCTCTTACTTTCAGGCGGCCCCTTCCTGTCTCATATGCTTCCCTGATTCCTTCGGTTCCCATTATTATTCCGCCTGTAGGAAAATCAGGGCCCTTTATCTTTTTCATAAGATCCTTCGGTGTAGCATCAGGATGGTCGATAAGATAAATGGTCCCGTCTATTACTTCATTTAAATTATGAGGAGGTATATTGGTTGCCATTCCGACTGCAATACCTGATGAACCGTTTACTAAAAGATTGGGGATTTTTGCAGGAAGCAGCGCAGGCTCTTTGAGTGATGCATCAAAATTGTCTACAAACTGCACTGTCTCTTTATCAATGTCTATCAGGAGTTCTTCAGCGATTTCTGCAAGCCTTGCCTCTGTATAACGCATTGCTGCAGGACTGTCGCCATCGACAGAACCGAAGTTGCCGTGGCCGTCAATTAAAGGATAGCGCATTGAAAAATCCTGTGCCATACGCACAAGGGATTCATAGACTGCAGTGTCGCCATGAGGATGGTACTTTCCAAGTACCTCACCGACAATCCTTGCGCACTTCTTGAACTGCGTATTGTGCCTCATACCCATGTCATGCATAGCATAAAGTATGCGCCTGTGCACAGGTTTTAGGCCGTCCCTTGCATCCGGTAGAGCCCTGCCTATTATTACGCTCATAGCATAACTAAGGTAAGACTCCTGCATTTCTGATTCTATTTCAACGCTTTTTATTTTTCCTCTGAGCTCAAATACCATTAAAA
>CAZGTW010000152.1:0-2676 GCA_964528815.1 uncultured Actinomycetota bacterium
ACCTGCCTTGAAATAGTTATTATAAGCGCAGGAAGTGCCTTGCCTATTGCCTGGAAAAATCCTCCCCCCAGCATCTGAATACCTACAACAGGAAGAAAAATTATAACAGCTCTGAGAGGAAAGACCCCCTTTTCTATAAATTCTGCATCGCTGGTAAACCATTTTATTATACCCGCAGGAAAAAGCATCATAGCAATAAAACCTGCACCTGCAATTATAATTGTCCAGATAAGGGCTACATTCAATATCTTCCTTACACGCTCATATTGTTTTGCCCCGTAATTAAACCCTACTATTGTCGAAAAACCCTGTGTTATTCCCAGCAATGGCATCTGTATAAGGCTCAGAAGCCTAAGTCCCACTCCAAGTATGGCTACATAAAGGTCATTGCCATATTTTAAAATAACCCTGTTAAATATAAGGATGATGATACCACCGGCAGATTGCCTAATTAAAGTCGGCACGCCGATAAACAGTATTTCTTTATTTATTGAGGATTTAAATTTAAACATTTTTGCATCAAACCTGAAAATGCTTTTTTTGGACATATAATAAACAACAATGTATACACAACTGAGAAACTGGCTGATAACTGTGGCAATAGCGGCACCTTTGACACCCATTTTTAAAGCGAAAATAAATATCGGATCAAGGGCAATATTGCAGCATGCGCCTATTATCATTGCATACATACCATATCTGGGGTTTCCCTCTGCCCTTATAATGTCACTTGAGCTGATCGAAAAAGTAATAAAAACAAGGCCGAGCAAAATAATTCTTGTATAGTCCGCTGCAAAGGGAAGTACACTTGGCGATGCCCCGAAAAATCCGAGGATATTATCGAGAAATGCATATGCGACAATCATGAAAGCTGCATCAAGGATAAGCCCGATAATTATTGCATTGCCGAGAGTAGCTCTTGCAAGTTCCCTGTTGTTTGTGCCAAGAGCCCTGGAAATTATTGAAGAGGCTCCAACTCCTATCATGAGCCCAAGAGCCATAAGAATCAGCTGGATAGGCAGTACTATCGAAAGGCCGGCTATTGCAAGAGAACCGACGCCATGGCCCACAAAAACCATTCCGACAACATTGTAAAGAGCATTTACAACCATTGCGACCATGGCAGGCACAGAAAATTTTACAAGCAGCAAATTCAGGTTTCCGTTAAGAATGTAATCGCGTTTTGAATCGATGGCGGCGTTTTCCTGCAATTCCAGTGCCTTTCTTTTGTAATCAAATAAAATACAAAAAATTGCCCCTCTTTTATACTTATCAAATCATTAAAAACCTTAACAACCTGATATGATATAAAACGAGGGGCATTATTTACTGTGCAGCCACTCCTGCAAAAAATGCATTTTTCTGAGCTGTATCGTAACCTACAGCAGATGCTTTTCCGAAATTCTTTGGCCAAGCGTTAAATTTCTGTATCGATACATCACCGTAATCCATTGAAAGCAGCACCGGCGCAATTGCTGCAGCCTGCTCCATGGAAATATTTGACCATACAAAACTTCCAATCCTGGAAAGAAATGCCCCCGGATTGCCCGGATCTACAAGGCCTTTTTTCTGCATGAGAAGTTCTATCAGCATCATGGATGCCTGGTATTCCCTTGCAAATGCGCCGCCCCCATAAAGTGAGCGACCATGCCTTGCCCTGCAAAGTGCGAGAGCCTGTGTGCCGTTTAATGTATGCTGGCCGGGATTCAGGTAGCACCCCGAAAAATCATCTGATATCTTTTCTTCAACATTTACAGTAACACCGCCAAGGTTGTCAATAAGCGGTATAAAGCCATCAAAGTCAGTGATTACATAAAAGTCTATTTTTATGCCTGTGAATGCCTCAAATGCCCTGACTGCCAGGTCATTGCCGCCCATTGCATGCGCGCCATTTATTTTCCCGTTTTTATGTCCGGGTATAGATGTCCATGTATCTCTCGGGATAGGAACGATTATTGCCTTACCTGTATCAAGGTTAAGATGTACAAAATGGTTCTGGTCGGTCCTTCCGTTAACCCTGCCTCCCGGCCTTCCCAGTCCGCTGTCATCTCCCCAGATAATGAAGTTGACTTTGTTTCCTGCAGCAAAGCCTGAAGCTGACCCGGAGATCATTCCGCTGACCTCATTTATGATTCCTGCCACTGTAGTTGTGCTGCTGCCTGAAGAGTTTTTGTATGCAGAAATCCCAAAACTGTTGCAGAGCTCCGAAAATTCTTTTGATGTCGAAAAGCCATCCACAACTGATTGCCTGGAGGTGCCATTATTAAGCTTCTTTAGCCATGCATCAAATCCTGCTGTGTCAGGGCTCCTGTCAAAATAGGCTTTATATAAAATTGTAAGGAAAGTTGAGTTATCATAGTTTTTATCAGTAAACTCTTTGCTGAATATAAAACCTTTTGCAACATCAGAACCGGTTTTTGTGCCTGCAAGAAGGTCTCTTACCCAGAGGTCAAGGCCTGCCTGGTCAGCTTTCCTGTCAAGGCAAACCTGATAAAATCTTGAAACAAATGCTTCTACCTGTGCATTGCTTCCTGCATTCAAATAAGCTGGTGAAAGAAGTGCAATTAATACCAGGATGCTTGTAAAGATAATCAGGTATTTCCATTTACCTGTTATGGATTGAAGCTTTGTATTTCTTTTCATTTCTATGCCTCCTTGATGTCTTTTTATAAATTA
>CAZGTW010000153.1:0-2667 GCA_964528815.1 uncultured Actinomycetota bacterium
TCATTCCAGGGTTATGGAAAAGTGACATCCTTCAGTGCCTTTATAAATTATATTTCAGGTGAAGGCTGGAAATCAGACTTTGGCTTTAAAGGATTAGATATGCTTAAAAACATGGCAATTGGCTACCTTGACCTGTTGAGGGGGGATTTTACAATAATTGTATTTTTATTTTTCCTGGCAGGACTCGTTTACCTGGCAATAAGGAAACGAAAATTTTTCTATCTGACCATATCTCTTATTGTCCTTAATCTTGTGCCTATACTATTATATGAAAAAACTGCCACACATTTTTACCTGACCACAATGGTGGTTTTTTTCTGCCTGCCTTTTGCCTGCGGGATTTTCTGGCTGAAAGAGAGCATAGTTATTTTTTATATAAAATATATAAAGCCGCTCCTTTCAAAAAAAGCTGTTTTTCTGAGCCTTCCCCAAAATACAGCAGAATCCGGGCCGGGCGAACGGAAAAAATTCAGGGCACTGAAAACAGTTTTTTTCCTTATATTTTTTATTGCAATAACTGTATTTCCTGTAAACCTCTTTGCTGCAAATTTTTCAGCAATGGATAAAAGTGATGATACTTATGAATATGACTATTGGCTTGAAGCAATGAGAGGGATGAAGGACAGTTCAATTATAATTTCAAATTCACTTACTGCACATATTCCCCTATACATTGAAGAATTTGAATTGAAAAAGGGCATAGAAGTAATAAGAAATGGCGACCTTGAACAGATAAAAGCAATTGTAAAAGATAATATCGGCAAAAGAGATATTTATTATACTGACGCATACCTTCCAGACCTTTCCCAGTATTTCAGCTTGGAAGCATATGGGGACAGATTTTTGCTTGAAGGATTTAAAGAATCATTTTTAATTTACAGCGTAAATGATATAAAAGTCGACCTTTTAATTACTGCACAACCGGAAAAAATAGAAATTAGTTTTGGCCAGAAACAAATACTGGCATTTACAATAATAAATAACAGCAATAATGTTCTTAATATGAATTCAATAGAGCTGGAGCTTCCATCAGCGCTGAATTTCATAGAAATGGATATTTCCTCAAACATGGAATCTGCACCCGGCCTGGCCAGGGGGATATATATGTGGACTGCCGGTCCTTACCAGGTCCAGCCTGGGGCCACCTACAAAATTGCTTTTATTCTTCAGGCTGATGCAAAGGCACAGGACACAATTAAATTCAGGATAACGACTGGCAATATGTATGTAGAGGGTCCGGCAGTCGATATTACAATAAAATAAAAAGCATTAAAATGGATAAAGAAACAAAAAATGAAAATAAAGGCAGTGCTTCAGGGCATTATGCCTCAAAAAAAGTTGTAATAATTATTGCAGCTCTTGTCTTTGTTTTTCTTGCAGGTTATTTTGCATTTGTATATTTTTTTAAACCCGGAGTCTTAAATACATCTTTTTACAACGCCTTACAATCCGGTACAGAAAATAACCCGGCTGAGGCCCGGAACAATACTGCCAAAACTGCAGAGGCGGGCCAGGATTTGAGCAGCTATTTCATTGTCACAAAGGTTGATGCATCTCTGGCTGTCCCGGGCAAAGAAGCCACACAGGAAGAAAAATTAAAAATCAATGCTGAAACTGATGAGGCAGGTTTTTCAATAAATAGCAGAATAGATGCCGGCAGTGAGATAAAATTTAATATAACTATAGGCAAGGTCCGGGATTTAAAAAGTGGAGATTTGCAGTGTTTTATAATATTGCCTGAAGGCTTTGAGAAAATAAGACTTTCTGAAGAAAAAAAAGGGATACTTTTTGACCCTTTCAGCAAAAAAATAATTATAAGGCAGGATGCCTTTGATTCAGAAGAAGAAATAAATGTAAGTTTTGATTCAATAATTTCGAAAGATTATGAAGACGGGCAGGCTTTTACAATTACTGTTGAAATATCTGCGCAAGGCCGGCAGGTTCCTGTTGCCGGCATAACCGGAAGTATTAATGCAGTCGCAGATTTTAAGAATTCGGCTATGACTGTAAAGGATATAAATGGCGGGAGACTGTGGGCGGAAGAGAGTATCGGTTATGAAGTAAAGATTGTAAACTCGGGAAAGGGCGCAAGCGGGGAATTGACAGTGAAATGCCCGGTACCTTCAAGCACAGGGCTTGTTCAGGGCTCAATAGAGCCAAATGATTATACCTTGAGTCCTGATAAAAGCTTGATTACCTGGAACATCGGCAGGCTTAAGCCCGGCCAGGTTGTTGTATTGGGTTACAGGGTATTTACGGCAGATTACCTTACATACAAATCTTCCATTAAATCAGATTTTACAATTAATGAAAAAAACTCAGGAGAAGTTCTTTTCAGTGCCGACGCACCGGAGATTAGTTCCGCACAATACAGTTACCAGACAATATTTTGCATGGGCGATTCACAGATAGTAGTAACAGAGTGGCCGCTGATACTGGATGAGCTGCTTGAGACCCAGTATCCGCATGCAGAATTTAATACGATACAATCAGGGATAAGAGGGGAAATGGCCACAAATGCAATTGCAAGGTTTGATAAAGATGTAAGGCCATATAACCCTGATATTATTATACTTGGTTATGGAAGCAATGATGCGGGTGAAGAGCCTGCATTTTTCAGGTACCATATGGGTATTCTGATACAACAGGCACTCAGTACAGGAGCGC
>CAZGTW010000154.1:0-2623 GCA_964528815.1 uncultured Actinomycetota bacterium
AAGGTTAAGAAATTATTCAATTACAGGGGGTCACATATGTTAAATTCAAGAAATGAAGTACTGGCTTCGTTAAATCATAAACAACCGTCAAAACTGCCAATCGACCTTGGAGGTTGCCCTGCCACAAGTATTGCAGCCATAACTTATAATAAGGTCATAAAAAAGCTTGGCATATCTGAAGGACTGCCCCATCTTTATGATTTCATGCAGCAGCTTGCATTTCCGGGCCAGAAGATAAGGGAGTTATTTAAAGTTGATGTAGTGGACCCCAACCAGTTCTTTTTAACAGATGATAAATACTGGAAAGAATTTGTGATTCCACACGATGGTACAAAATGTGTAATTCCGGCTTTATGGGATAACATCTTTGATATAGTAACAGATGAAAACCAGACAGTTTTTCTTAAACTGAAAGACGGCACAATACTTGGGAAAATGCCGAAATCTTCAAGGGTAGTTGACCAGGCATACTGGCCCCTGGCTGCTTTTGAAAAAATCCCGGAAGAAATAGATACGAATCTTATAAATAAGCATTTATGGAACGTGCCCTCACTTATTTCCCTTACACAGAAATACATGCAAAATGGCGATGCAATTGCCATGGAGAAAATGAAGGACCTTCATGAGTCAGGCCAGTATCTTATAATGTATGCATTTGGCGGAAATATTTTTGATGTTAATTTTACAATAAGGGGCATGGATAATTTTCTTATAGATATATATAAAGACAGGCAGGGTGCAAAAAGGCTTGTTGAGAAAGTTTTTGAAAACAATATGGCGGGCCTTGAAAAGCTTATGTCTACTTTTGCAAAATATATAGATGTGCTCCTTTTTTATGATGACCTTTCATACCAGTCAGGACTTTTCATACCTCCGGAGATTTACCGGGAAATGTTTAAACCTTACCATAAAAAAATGTGGGACTATGTACACAAGAACAGCGATTGCAAGGTGTGCCTGCACTGCTGCGGGTCAGCATACGCGCTAATCCCTGATCTTATAGAAGCCGGCATGGATATAATAAACCCCGTACAGATAAATGCATTGAATATGGAGCCTGCAGTATTGAAAAAAGAATTTGGAAAAGACCTTGTATTCTGGGGCGGTGGCTGCGATACTAAGACACTGACACTGAAAAATCCCGAAATTGTAAAAGAAGAAGTCAAAAGAAATATTGATATTCTTTTTAAGGACGGAGGGTATGTCTTTTCATCTATTCATAATATAACTGCTGAGGTACCCCCTGAAAATGTAATAGCAATGTTTGAAGCTGCCTCAGGGTTATAAGTTATTATTATTTATTATTATTGAAACAATCGGAGGAACTGTATATGGCCATGTTTAATGCAACAGGAGTCTGGACAGAATGCAATTACGGCCAGGCTTCCAAGTATGCAAGCGCACTATCATCTGAAGATACAAACTGCATATCAGGCAGGGAAAAAGACATACTGAAAGAACTTGCATATAAGGTGCTAAAGCTTTCATCTACAGATGAAAATAACAAAAAGCGTGAGCTCTGGTATGAACATAATGCCCTTAAGCTTAAAACGCCTGTTATTTTTTGCGACCCGGAAAACGGCTGGAACGAAGTCATAACAGAGGATATGTTAAAATGCAGCAGCAGCCTGGCCCGCAGGTGGGAAGTCATTCTTCTAAAAGAACTATTTTACGGCAAGCTAAATGATGATAAGCCACTGGAGCCGTATTTTGACATAGCATATACATCAAACGACGGTTCCTGGGGCTCTGACGAGATAATCCACGGAGGTACAGGAGGCGGCTCCTATGTGTGGGAAGGCAAGATTAAAGAGCTTGAAGATGTAAAGACGCTTCATTTTCCGGCAGTTGAAGTTGACTATAAAACAACGCTTGGCGCATATGAGACTGCCTGCGACGTATTTAACGGGATTTTACAAGTAAGGCTTAAAGGCTACTGGTGGTGGAGCTTCGGGCTTACATATGACCTTGTAAGATTTGTGGGGCTTGAGAATATGCTCATGTATTTATATGACAAGCCGGAGCTAATCCACAGGATAATGTCTATATTAAGGGATGGCAATATTGCAAAGCTTGATTACCTTCAAAACAACAATTTGCTTGACCTAAATAATGATTTATCATATGTCGGCTCAGGAGGCCTTGGGTATTCAAGGGAGCTTCCCGGCAGAGATATTGAATGCTCAAACATAAAAACGACAGATATGTGGGGTTTTTCAGAGAGCCAGGAGACAGGCAGTGTCTCTCCTTTGATGTTTGAGGAATTTGTCTTTCAGTACCAGCTTCCAATCCTAAAAAGGTTCAGGCTTAATTGTTACGGTTGCTGCGAGCCCCTGGACAAAAGATGGGATGTTGTAAAAAAGACCCCTAACTTAAGAAGGGTCTCTGTTTCTTCCTGGGCAAACCTTGAGAAAATGGCAGATAACCTAAAAGACAGCTATGTGTTTTCATATAAACCCTCGCCGACTGATCTGGCAGTGCCTCAAATAGATAAAGACACTGTAAGAAAGAAAATACGCAGCGCAGTAGAGATTACAAAAGGCTGTGTTGTAGAGTTTATAATGAAGGATAATCACACAATAGGCAATAATCCGCAAAACCTTATTGACTGGGTAAAGATTGT
>CAZGTW010000155.1:0-2592 GCA_964528815.1 uncultured Actinomycetota bacterium
AACTTCTTCCAATACTTCAACGCACTTCTACGTTTTTTAAATTTCGTATATGCCAATCCTATTTCATAGAGTAAAATAAGAGATTGCGGATTAATTGACAACCCCTCCTTGTATATCTTAATTGCCTTTTTATAGTCAGCCTTTTGAAAATAAAGCCTGCCCAGATAATATTTAACGTCTTCTCTATTTGTAAGTGGCTCCATCTCTTATATATTCATTGACTTTACAGTTGGACATAAACCATCTGAGCCAGACATTCATATTTTTTAAATCTACTTATCACCTCTGCCTGAGCTAATTCCAATAACATCTTGGCTCGTTCAGGATTCATATATTTTAGAGCCTTAAACCGATTTTCATTATACATATACTCTTCCAAAGGAATGCTTGGCGGTTTACTATCAAGTTGTAAAGGATTCTTCCCTGCTTTTGCTAAATCAGGATTAAATCTCATAAGCGGCCAATAGCCAGACAGTACCGCTTTTTTCTGCTCATCCATCCCCTTTGTCATATTTATACCATGCGCGATACAATGCGCATATGCAATAATAATTGACGGTCCACTAAACTGTTCAGCCTCTAAAAATGCCTTTATTGCCTGTATGGGATTCGCTCCTAAAGCAACACGGGCGACGTATACATTTCCGTAAGCCATTGTGAGCATTACCAAGTCTTTTTTGAACATCTGCTTCCCTGCGGCAGCAAATTTCGCTATTGCACCCATAGGGGTCGCCTTGGACATCTGACCCCCAGTATTAGAATAAACCTCAGTATCTAACACCAGAACATTAATATTTTTGCCTGAAGCTAAAACGTGGTCTAACCCACCATATCCAATGTCATACGCCCATCCATCTCCCCCAACAATCCACACGCATTTTTTTACTAAGTTATCTGCTCTATCAAGAAGCTCTTGCACTACAGGATTAGTCTTCTTTCGTGAAAGGATCTCTTTAACCTGAGCTACCCGTTCACGTTGCGCTTCAATATCCCGATGACTTATTTGACTTGCATTAAGAATATCTCCAAATAGTTTTGAGTATGATTTATATTCTTCATCTGAGGCTAAGTGTCTTAACAAAGCTTGAGCCTTTTCTGAAAGCTGCTCTATGCCTAAACGCATACCAAAACCAAATTCAGCATTATCTTCAAATAAAGAATTTGACCAAGCTGGTCCCTTTCCATCTTTTCGCGTAGAGTATGGAGTAGTTGGCAAATTACCACCATAAATAGAAGAGCATCCTGTCGCATTGGCGATTAAAGCCCTATCTCCGAATAACTGTGTCAAGAGTTTAACATAAGGAGTTTCTCCGCAGCCTGCGCAAGCTCCGGAAAATTCAAATAGAGGCTTCATAAACTGAGAGCCCTTTACGGTATCTATCCCCACTGGAAGGTCTTTTATTTCCATATCAGGAAGGGATAAAAAAAATTTAAAGTTCTCCTTTTCTTTATCCCGCACATCTATTAAAGAAACCATATTGATAGCTTTTTTACTCGCGGAAGTTACATTGTTGTCTTTTCTAACTGCAGGGCATATATTTATACATGCGCCACAGCCAGTGCAATCTTCAGGAGCCACCTGCAAGGTAAAGATTTTTCCTTCAAGGTTTTTCCCTTTTGCAGGTATATGTTTGAAACCTGCGGGAGCATTTGCAAGAAGTTTTTCATCATATATCTTCATCCTGATAACCGCATGGGGACACACCAATGAACACTGCCCGCACTGAATACATACATCCGGATCCCACTCAGGAATCTGCACAGCAATATTGCGTTTTTCAAACTGCGAGGTTGCCACAGGATAGGTGCCGTCTTTTGGGAAAACTGATACCGGCAATTCGTCTCCTTTACCAGCGATAATTTTTGCAATAACATTCTTTACAAACTCAGGCGCATCATCAGAAACAACCGGTGGCATAGTTAACTTGCTTGTTACATTCTGGGGAATGGCAACTTGTTCTATCGCATGCAAGGCTTTATCAACCGCTAGAATGTTCATAGCGACTACTTTTTCGCCTTGCTTGCCGTATGTTTTTCTAACCGATTCTTTTATTGCTCTAACGGCTTTTTCAATAGGCAAGATTTTACTGATTGCGAAAAATGCTGTTTGCATAATTATATTAATTCTTGGACCCAGTCCTATTTCCTTAGCTAAGTTATAGGCATCAATAACATAGCATTTTAATTTCTTATCAATTATACACCTCTGCACCTCTTGGGGGAGCTTATCCCAGACTTCGTCCTTATTATAAGGGCTTGCCAATAGAAAGACTGCATTGGGTTCTGCTATCGAAAGCAAATCATATTTTTCAAGGAAAGAGAAATTGTGACAAGCAACAAAATTTGCCTTCTGAATTAGGTAGGTGCTATGTATGGGATTCTTTCCAAACCTCAAATGAGATATGGTGCGCGAGCCTGCTTTTTTAGAGTCGTATACGAAATAGCCCTGGACATAATTTTCAGTTAATTCGCCGATGATTTTGATCGAATTTTTATTAGCGCCCACAGTTCCGTCAGAACCTAACCCATAAAAAACTCCCCGGAAAGTCTCTGGATGCTCTGTTGAAAAACTATAGTCTACCTTAAGGCTGG
>CAZGTW010000156.1:0-2566 GCA_964528815.1 uncultured Actinomycetota bacterium
ATTTAACTGAACTATATAACATTAATAACAGGTGAAAAATGGAAAATAATGAAAATAATGGCAGTTCCGCATCAGCAGAAGAAATACTATTTAAATATTCCTTAAGTTTTTCGAAATCTTCAGTGCCTTTTGGCCAGGATGAAGCAGAAAAAGCTAAAGAGGCTGAAAAATTTGAAGGGAGCGCCCAGCTTTATAAAGAATATCTTGTAATATCGGCACCTGGTTTTGCCGCGCTGAAGCTTCATTACAGGGATATTGATAAGGCAGTGGGCAGACAATACAAATTGTATATTGATGTCGTAGGCAGCCGGTACTTCAAACTCTTTGAATTAGGATACGAGTATGAGAATTTTCTGAAAAATTTCTTTTATTTGCGAAATGAAATAATCATAAAGGACCTTCTGATGAAGGAGAAAATCCTCAGGCCTTATGTCGAAGGAGAGTTTGAAGAAAAGGACCCTGACGGGAAATCATCTGCCAAAGGGGAGTGCCTTATAAGGATATATGAGACCGCCGTAGTAGTTGTGCCAAAAGTCTCCCGGGTAAGCCGCTATCCTTTTGGCCTTATTGATAGCATTAAGGGCGGCGACTATAAAATAATTATAAAGATGGAAGACGGAGCCGTACTTGAACTGTCCATGCTTGGTTATGAATTCGAGACTCTTCTAAGAGATATCATAAAAGCAAATGATGTGCTGATTGAAAAAACCCAGCAGCTTATAAAAGAAATCTCTCCATCTGAAAAACCTTCAGAGGTCTCCCAATTATCTTCGATACTTAAAGATGGAAGGGCAGCTCAAAAAGATAAGATATGCGCCATTTCCCCTGAGTTCTTTAGCAGGATTGAAGAGAAGTTAAATGGCCAGAAAGTCCGGGATTATTACAGCCACTTTAAGTCAATATCTGACAATGATAAAACCTGTATTGGCATTAAAAAGGGGCTGTTTGGTGAAATGACAGGCTATTACCTGTGGTTCTTATTTCCGCTTTCATCCGGCCAGCAGGGCTCGTTTTCAAATTGCATAGCTCTTGAGGCAATGACTATTGCTGTCCAGGATGAAAATAAAGGGCAGGAGTCCGATGCTGCCGGCCAGGCTCTTCAGGACAGTAAAAATATGCAAACACAGGATGATGCTGATGCTGTAAACAAGGATGAGACTGGTTTTCAGACAGGAGGAAGGGCAACCTATGTTTTCAGGATGATTGACAGGGCAGAATTTGCCAGACAGTATAAAAGCGGCAAAAAAGTCCCGCTGTCATCTGCCGGAATAGGGGATAAATATGCTGATTTTATAAGGAAAATAAACAAATGCATGCTTGCCATAAACTTCCGCAGGGAACCCGTATATATGACAGATGAACAGCTTGCGCTTGATTCCAATATATCTTACAGATATGCGGTAAATATGATACCGGAACTTTCATGGTTAAGGGAGATTTTTACAGGCAGGGTTATACATAAGGATACTGCAACATGGCAAAATGATTTAAAAGAAATACTTGAATTTAATCTAAACAGCGTAGATAATTTTTCAAAATGGCAGAAAAAATAATTTTATTTTAACAAGGAGGAGAAATGGTATTGCATGCGTTTACTGACAATTTTGAAGATAATAGTACTGATGCCGGTTTCCAGTTTACATTTTTCTGCGATTTGTGCAGTGAAGGATATAAGACACAGTTTATTGCTTCAAAAACTTATGGAAAGGGTAAAATGCTCGGAGGCCTGGGCAAAGCACTTTCAATCGGGGCATCTTTTTTTGGCCAGAGCAACATAGGTTCAAATATAGAGGAAGGCTCTGATGTCTTAAGTGAGAGATTTGAAGGAATGTCGCCTGAATGGATGAAGGAGCATGATGCTGCATTTGTAGCTGCCCAGGAAGAAGCAAAGGGCCACTTCCACAGATGTCCCAAGTGCAAGTTATGGGTGTGCGATAATGACTGGAACGAGCAGGATGGGCTTTGTGTCGATGATGCGCCAAGGGAAAATGTTGAAGTAGCTGCTGCAAGGGGCAAGAAAATGGTTGATGATATTGAAGCAAAAGCGGCACAGACGCAGGTCTTTACCGGCGATATTGAAAGGAAGACAACTCTTTGTCCGCAATGCGGCAAACCTGCCGGACAGGGAAAATTCTGCAATAACTGCGGTGCTTCAATAGAGCTGAATAAATGTCCAAAATGCGGTGCAAAAAACCCTGGAAACTCAAAATTCTGTGGTGAATGCGGAAACAAATTATTTTAAACTTTGACAATAATGCTATATACAAGTTACGCCCAGGGAAATCTGAAAAGTCCGGGAATATAGGGTTTAAGGTTTAACAGATTTATTGAAATAATTCCCATATATGGTAATATACTACTTTGCACCGGACAAGAGTGCAATTAACGGGGTGTAGCGTAGCTTGGCTTAGCGCGCCTGCTTTGGGAGCAGGAGGTCGGAGGTTCAAATCCTCTCACCCCGACCATTTAATTTATTCGGGCGGGAATAGCTCAGCTGGCTAGAGCATCAGCCTTCCAAGTTGAGGGTCGCGGGTTCGAATCCCGTTTCCCGCTCCATTTTTTTTGA
>CAZGTW010000157.1:0-2564 GCA_964528815.1 uncultured Actinomycetota bacterium
ATATTGCAAAAAAGCACCATAGAAAGTATCATTGGCAATTCAGTAACCAGTGTTATAATGTGAAAAAGGTAATTTGACTGCAAATTGCTGCAAATGTCTCCGTTTAAGCCTGGCAAGTCAGATTATTAATTCGTGTGATTAGAAATTAAATTAAGGAAGTGAAAATAAAAAAGTTGGATAAAAAACCTGATAATATAGAAATAAAAGACCTTGGCGAATATATACCGGGCAAATACAACAGTGTAACCCTTAATAAGCTGAAAAAATTTGTTACTGTGCCTTACTATATAAAATGGTATGCAGGCAGCGAATCAAAAAAAATATTTCCGATGTTTATGCAGGAAATATCTGACCTTAACCCCACAAATTTCCAGATTCCACAGATAGTGACAAGAAATCCTTTTTTTGACCATGCAAGCGTAAAATACTTTATTGCATTTAAAAATGGCGAACCCGCAGGACGGGTCATGGCCCATATTGATTATAATTTCAACAAACAGCATAACAACAGGTCCGGCTGGTTCGGCCTTTTTGAGTCAATCGAGGACCGGGCAGTTGCAGTAAAACTGCTTGATGCGGCTATTTCCCATCTTAAACAGAACGGGTGCGACAATGTCATCGGGCCTGCAAAATTTAACGCCACAGGAGAAATAGGCTGTATGATAAGCGGTTTTGAAAACCATCCGTATTACATGGAACCGTACAATGCCCCCTATTACCAGGAATTTATTGAAAACTGCGGTTTTGTAAAAGAAAATGACTGGCACTCAATGAACACTGATATAAACCTTATCAGCGGTTACATGGAGAGGATTTTACGGCTTGAAGAAAAAATTGCAGGCACGAGGCGTGAACTGAGCAATAATAATGGTTTTGTCATAAGAAATGTTGATTTTGCAAACCTTGGAAATGAGATAAAGATAATCAGGGAACTGTATAATGAAATCTGGAATGCAGGGAACCATCCCCAGCAGACAGAGCTTACTGAAAAAGAATTTGATGTACTTGCTATGGGCATACGGGCAATAGCTCTTGAAGATCTTTTATTTATTGTGGAAAAAGACAAAAAACCTGTGGGAGTCTCAATCAGCCTTCCGGATGTTAACGAGATAATCGAGGAATATGATTCAGGATATAAAAAGCGTAATAATGATAGTAAAAAAAATTATATGCCATCTTCAAATTTTTTAAATTTAAGGGACCTTAAAAGAGATATAGATATTTTTAATATTGTAAAATCAAGGCTCAAATCAAAGAAGTTTTATGGCACAAGGATACTTATACTTGGCGTAAAAGAGGAATTCAGGAAAACCGGGATGGACTCAAAACTTTACTTCCAGACTTTTAAAAGAGGAAAAGAACTCGGGTTTATACATGGCTCGGGCTCCCAGCTTGCAGATATAAATGTAGACATTCTTAACCCTCTCTTTAAAATGGGTAAAATGTCAATGACCTGGAGAGTTTACAGCAAAAAAATTTAGTGACTTTTATTTCAGAAATCGATGGCCTCAGGGTCCGATGGCAAAAAAACTCTTTGCCATTCATTCTGATGAAGATCAAAATCAGCTATTTTTTCAATAGGCAGAAGAAGATACCTGCCTTCTGCAGTAACCGCGGTTTCTCCACCCGGAAGCAGTATCTCACCACAGCCTTCAAAGACCCTGTTTTTAATTGAGGTTATCCTGCCGATTACTTTTATTTCTTGATTTAAAGGGACGGGCTTTTTATATTTGACATTGATTTCAAGAGTCACTCCCCACACATCTTCTTCTTTGCCGATTGTTATTGCCCTTCCAATAGTCTCATCCAGGATAGCTGCTGCAATGCCCCCATGGAGCCTGCCGGGATAGCCCTGGTGCTTGTCGCATGGTTTAAAGATTGCCACATTCCGGTTATCTTCAGTTTCATAGAAATGCGCTTTGAGCCCGAAGCCATTTTTTAACCCGCACACAAAACACATCTTCGAATTGTGCTGCTTTCGTAAAACCCTGTGCTTCAATTCCTATTTATCTCCGAGCATTGAATTGACCCGGGCAAGAAGCTCTTTTGGTGAAACAGGCTTATCAATGAATGCATTTACCGGCAGCCATTCCGGATCGACATCCTGGCTGGAGAATTGCCCGACATATATTCCCCTTTCATTTATTGCTGAAAGCATTATTATGGGAACGCCGGTCAGGCCTGGCTCGTTCTTGATTTCTCTGGCAATATCAAAACCTGCAGAACTGTTTTCAGGAAACATAACATCAAGTATTATAAGGTCGGGCCCGAATTTTTTTACTCTATTTGCCGCATCTTCATCATTGTATTGTGCAGCAACTTCATACCCGTTAGACTTCAGGACCATTGAAATAGACTCTACAATATCCCTGTCATCATCAATAATATAGATTTTTTTCATTTTGCCCCCGCTTTTTTACATTTTTATATGCCAGTTTAATATTCCGGAACAATTAAATGTTCATAGAATCTGTTTCTCATTGTACAATATCACTATATTAAAAATAAAGGGGAAAAGATGAATGAAGGTGTAATAGCATTAATAGGTGCAGGTAACGGGGGCC
>CAZGTW010000158.1:0-2546 GCA_964528815.1 uncultured Actinomycetota bacterium
CGTATCGCCCACCCTTTTACAATTCCTGAAGGGTTATAATTGCCTGCTGGCGTTACGATATTAAAATATCCGCTTGACTCCACCCTGGTCCTTTCAGCAAGTTCAAATACTTCTCTTATCTGCGGGCTCCACTCTTCTTCTTTGAGCCTGCCATTGTTTATCAGTGAAATTTCGCTTTGCGGGTCAAAGATACTGAAGCGTTTTTCAATACCTTCAAAATATGAAAATATTTTTTCAATATCTTCTTCCCTGGCAGAACTATCTGCTATTTCTACCGTAATTATAGTTCCTATTATTGCCTTTGATCTCTTCATGATTAAATTTTTGCCTGGTCAAGTGCAGAATTAAGGGAAATTATAAAAGCTTTTGTTGTCATTGTTGCGCCCGTAACAATATCGACATTTGCACTTTGTGCATTTATTGCTTCATATATCAGTATGGGCATTGCATATTTATTAAGTTCCACAGAATAACTTTTGCTGTCAGGATAGCTTAGAAACTGTACATCCACCAGTTTTCCACCATCAATAATTGCATTAACCTGGACTATTCCGTAAGATGCATCAGCTGGGTTGCCTTCATAATGGCCATCTTTATAAGGGCCTGGGCTTGCAGCATCAGCTGCTGCGGCAATACCTGTTGTTGCAGAAGTTTCTTTTATTGTTTCAGGCGCTGGTTCATTAGATGCTAATTGAGTGGTTGTTGGGGTACTTGCCTGGCTGTTTTCTGATGTATTTTGCTGGGTATTGAAAAAATGCTGGTACAAACCATAAAGCACAAATCCTGCAACCACAAAAAAAGCAACCAGTATTTTTTTAAGATGAATTTTCATTACCTTTCCCGCTTAAAATTAAATTTTTTTTTGAGTGATTATATTACAAAAAAATGAAGAGATTATGTAGTTAAAAAATACTTTACAGGCAGTAAATTATTATTTATCAAATAAGACAGAAATACTATATATGCATAAAACCGGAAAATCCGGATTAATTATAGCCAATAATCATTTCCTGAATTAAAGTTTTTTCAATATATTCTCGAGGACATTACAATTTTTGCAGACTTCGTCGTTTTCATCGTTTCTGTAAGTATCAAGACTGAGGTTAATTGATTTTTTTAATATTTCTGCTTCATACTCATCAAGAGCCAGCGTAATCATATTATCCCCCTTTCAATCTTTATAACTATTGCAACATATCACACGGATAATTATATAACTTTTACTTAAATTGCAATATATTTTACAGTTGTTTAAGTTGCTCTATCTCTTGTCTACTTTTAAGATAAATAATAGAATTTTGATTAATAAGTCTTTTTAAAACAGAATAATCGGAGTAACCAGGATGAAAAATTTTATTTTCCAGGCGCCTACAAAAATCATATTCGGCAGCAAAACAGAATTATCAACAGGAAAAGAAGTTAAAAAATATGGCAGCAAAGTGCTTTTGCATTATGGGACCGGCAGTATAAAGGCGACGGGCCTTTATGACAAGATTGTTGATTCGCTTAAAGATGAAAAAATTGATTTTATTGAGCTTGGAGGAGTAAAACCAAATCCAAGCCTGGGACCGGTTTATGAAGGCATTGAACTTTGCAGGAAAAATAAAATTGATTTTATACTTGCAGTCGGCGGTGGAAGTGTAATAGATTCAGCAAAAGCTATAGGAATGGGCGTACCTTATGAAGGTGATGTTTGGGATTTCTTTACAGGCAAAGCAAAGATACTGAAGGCAATCCCGGTGGGTGTTGTACTTACAATACCTGCAGCAGGCAGTGAGGTAAGCGGTGATTCGGTAATAACTAATGAAGAAGGTCTATATAAAAAAGCTACTGGAGCAGAAATCATGCGCCCGAAGTTTTCCATATTAAATCCTGAACTTACTTTTACACTTAATGCAAAGCAAACTGCAACCGGGGTCTGTGACATCATGGCACATGTTTTTGAAAGGTATTTCACAACCGTTAAAAATGTTGAACTTACAGACAGGCTTGCTGAAGCCACGCTGGTTACAGTAATTAATAACCTCAAAATATGCCTTGGAAATCTCTCAGATTACAATAGCAGGGCCGAAATAATGTGGTGCGGAAGTGTAGCACATAATAACCTGCTTGCAACCGGTAAAACAGGAGACTGGGCTTCACACATGATAGAGCATGAGCTGTCTGCAATTTATGATATACCTCACGGTGAGGGACTTGCGATAATCTTTCCCGCCTGGATGAAATATGTTTATAAATCCAATCTAGAAAGATTTGCACAATTTGCAAACAGAGTGTTTAACATCAATATTTATTTTGATGACCTTGAAAAAGCAGCCTTGGAAGGAATAAAGGCACTTGAAGATTTTTACACACAGACAGGGCTTCCCACAAAGTTGAGCCGGATAGGGATAGGCAGTGAAAGATTTGAAGAGATGGCCTCAAAGTGTACAGAAGGCGGGCCTGTCGGAGAGTTTGTCAAGCTGAGTTACCAGGATGTTTTGAACATATACAAACTTGCTCTTTAAAAATCCTTTTATCTTGAACAGAAAAGTTTGCTTTTTACA
>CAZGTW010000159.1:0-2534 GCA_964528815.1 uncultured Actinomycetota bacterium
ATTTATTCACTCACCATAATGAAGCACTCTACATATAAATGCTTATGGGGAGCTCTCCATAAGCATTTAACGCGCGCAAATCCATTGGCAAGTATACCGCAGTCAATGCGTAAAATTGTTAGAAAGGACACTGAATATTTTTTTAACGGACACTGATTCTCGTTTTAAGTGGACACTAAATACCATCCATAACCTCCCTTCAAATATACAGAAAAAACTTACAGAATGTCAATCCAATTTCTTAAATTTCTTTCTCACAGATTCACCTGAAAGCTCGATCCTGTAAGAACTGTTTACCATCCTGTCACAGATTGCATCAGCTATAGTGGGATCTCCAATAATATCATGCCAGGCAGATACCGGAAACTGGCTGGTAATAATTGTAGAGGAAAGCCCATGCCTGTCTTCCAGTATCTCCAGTAAGGTAAGCCTTGAAGCCGTATCAAGCTTTTCTAGGCCAAAGTCATCCAAAATAAAAAGATCTGTTTTCTCTATCTTCTGCACCTGATTTATATAGCTTCCATCAGCCCTGGCTAGCTTAAGGGATGAAAAAAGCTTCTGGGTGTTAAAATAGAGTGTCCTGTAGCCATATATGCAGGCCTGGTTTCCAAGAGCAGAGGCTATGAAACTTTTTCCTGTCCCAGTGGCACCGGTCACGATTATATTTCTTTTGTTTTGTGTCCTTTCGGTAAGCGTGTATGAATTGAATCCTAAATTATGCTAACATCGGTTATCATTAAAAATAACAAGGAGGATAACCGGTGGAGGAAAACACTCAAGGAAGTCCGCTTACTCTTGGAGAACTGAAAAGTAAGCTTGAGGACTATAGAAAAAACAAATCATATCATAAAGAACCGATACCAAAAGAACTATGGCAGGCTGCAGCAGATCTTGCAAGAAAACATTCGATAGCAACGGTATCTAAAGCACTTCACTTAAGATATGCAAGCTTAAAAGAACATATGGGTCCCCCAATTTCTAAAAATAAAGTTAAAGAAAAGTTCCCTTCCTTTGTTGAACTTAAATACAGCCAGCCACTTACGCAAGAAGAGATAACTGTTGATATTGAAAACAAAAAGGGATGCAGGATGAGAATCTGCCTTGGGACAGGCACTGATGTTACATCACTCATTAAATCGTTCTGCGGCCTATGATAGCAGTAACTCCCCATATGCGCATACTTTGCGCAACAAGTCCAGTAGACTTTAGAAAAGGAATAGACTCTCTTGCTGCATATACAAGAAAACTACTGTGCTCTGATCCTTTCTCAGGATATCTTTTTGTATTTGTAAACCGCAAAAAAACATCCATAAAGATTCTTGTATATGACGGCCAGGGATTCTGGCTGTGTACCAAAAGGCTCTCTAAAGGCCGGTTTTGCTTCTGGCCAGAAAGTGATGGTAGTAGTTTTACCCTTGAAGCAAACCAGCTAGCTTCCCTTATCTACAACGGCAATCCTAAAACAAAAACTTCCATGTGGAAAAAGATACCAAACTAAAAAAAAGCTCTTGCGTTCCGGAAATATTTATGTTAAATTTCTGCTATTATGGAAATTGATATTAAATACAGAGATAGAACAGGCTCAGCAGAGGATATACAAATAATAAATAGTATTTTAAGGGAAAACCCTACCATCAGCAGAAGAGCTCTTTCAGTTAAATTCTGTAAAAAGACAGGCTGGAGCCAGCCTAACGGCAGCCTATGTGATATGATTGCAAGGGGATATATGCTTGTACTATATCGAAAAGGGTATATAAGCCTGCCGCCAAAGAAACAGAATCCAGCCAACCCTTTCCTATTAAGAAAAAAACCCGATACGGTTGATATTGATAAAACAGAAGTTAATACAAACTTAAAACAAATAATACCTCTAAAGTTTATTCAAGTAAGAAGAACTTCTCTTGAGAAACTCTTTAACAGCCTGATACAAGAGCACCATTACCTGGGATATGTCCAGCCGGTAGGTGAACATTTAAAATATATAGTATATGCAGGGGCAAGACCGGTAGCATGTCTTGCATTTTCTTCAGCGCCAAGACACATTGGTCCAAGGGATAAATTTATCGGATGGGATCAGCTGTCAAGAAAACAAAACATACACCTTATTTGTTACAACACAAGATTTCTTATTCTTCCATGGATAAATGTTAAATACCTGGCATCACATATACTGGCAAAAATTGCCGGGATTATTTCAAATGACTGGAATAAAATATATAACCATCCGGTTTACTATATTGAAACATTTGTAGATAAACAAAGGTTTTCAGGCACCTGCTACAAAGCAGCAAACTGGATCTGTCTTGGAGATACAAAGGGACTTGGAAAGATGAGCCAGGATAAAATTGTAAATAGAAGCATAAAAGCAATATATGGATATCCCTTATCAAAGGATTTTAGAAAAATACTACATGGGAGCAAATCTTGAATATACCAAAGAGAATTGATATTACACCGCTTGAGCTTGAAGAAGTACTTACAAGAGCTAAAGAACTACTTTTGCCAGAGGACTATGAGATAATTAAGGGTATGGC
>CAZGTW010000160.1:0-2515 GCA_964528815.1 uncultured Actinomycetota bacterium
AGTAAAGCAGGTATCCCCCGTCAATAACCATGACATGCCCGACCATAAAACTTGATGCATCTGAAGCAAGGTACACAATTGCACCCTTGAACTCTTCAGCATAGCCAAGCCTTTTTATGGGATAAAGGCTTTCCCATAGGGGCACTTTCTCTTTAAGGTAAGGTTTTTCAAGCGCAGGCGTCATAACAGCACCCGGGCTTATGCAATTTACATTTATCCCATAAGGTATCCATTCAACTGCAAGGCATCTTGTCAGATGCTCAAGGCCTGCCTTTGCTACACTCATTGAAACCTGGAACTGGGGGATATTTATTATCCTTGCAGAAATGGAGCTTGTAAAAATTATCTTTCCATACCTCTGGGCCATCATTACCTTTGCCTGCTTCTGGGCACATATAAATGCTCCCCTTAGATCAAGGTCCATTACACTGTCCCAGTCCTTGAGCGCAAAGTTTTCAGCATTTCCCCATATTGATATGCCTGCATTGTTTACTGCAATGTCAAGTCTTCCCCACCGCTCTATTATATTGCCCATCATCATATCAATATCTTCTTCTTTGCTTACATCTGCAATAACTGCAAATGCATCGCCGCCGTTGCTTCTTATCTCTTCTGTTACAGCTTCGGCATTTTTTCTGTCTATATCAACTACTGCAACATCAGCGCCTGCCTCTGCAAGAGCATGGCAGTATGCCCGGCCGATTCCTGACCCTCCTGCCGTAACAAGGGCTTTTTTGCCATTTAATTTAAACTGCTCCAGTATGTTCATGTTTTTCCTGACTGTTATATTTTTATTAATCTTTAAAACTTATTATCTTTAAAATATTGTTGTCATAAATGCCGGCATCAGGCGCCGTTTAACCTGGATTTCCTGCCCACCTGCCTGTTTACCCCGCCAAATTCCATGAATGCCTCAAATGAGGTTTTCCTGTTTTTTTCAGGAATTCCAATAGTTTCCGGGTCCCCGTAATCGTAAGCTATAAGGCCGCCTTTTTCTGTGTTCCATTTATCTATTAGCTTTCTTACCTGGCCAGCTACATCTTTGGGGGTTTTATGCATTGTGTCCTGTATGTCTGCTGTGCAGTGTATGGCGACTTTTCCTTTGATTAAGCTTGCTATCTCGTCTATGCCCATAAGATCAGGCTGCTGGATATTAAACACATCAAGGCCAATTTCTATCAAGTGCTCAAGAAACGGGTGGATCTTACCGTCTGAGTGAAGCCACACATCCATGCCGTGTTTGTGCGCAGCTTCAAATATTTTTTTATATCCTGGCTTAAATATATCCTTAAAGACCGAAAGTGACATAAGAAGCCCCTGCTGGGTGCCAAGGTCGTCCTGGAGATATATGCCGTCTAATTTGTTTCCTGTGCTTTTATATGCATTTTCAATTAGCCCGCACATAAAGTCTGTAAGCTTTTCTGCCAAAAGCTTTATTTTTTTTGTCTCGGCAAGAAGCGACATCATAAGATTTTCAAAACCCAGAAGAAAGTGCATCCTTTCAAAAAGCGGGGCCGCATAATCAAGTATTAAATACTTGCTGTCAAATTCTGCAATTGGCACCATTTCCATTAAAGGGCCAAACCTTCCCTCAGCAAAGGGATCGGGTGTCTTAAAGCTGTCAATATCATCTATTTTAAGTGGGCTTTGCACAACTGTTCCCACTCCGCCTATATCATTGCTTTTCCAGATAGAGCCCCACTCATCCTCGCTTACAGTGTTGGGGGGCAAGACATTGGGATAATTTCGCCATACCGCGCTTGCCTTTTTTGGCTTAAAAGCAGGGTCTGCCTGGGTATCGACATGTATTACATCGTAAAACTCATTGCTGAAAGTTTTGGTGTCAAGGCCAATGCGGCCGGGGCTTTTAAAACTTATATTTTTTTTAATTATTTCATAACTTCCTGGGTTTTTATCCATTAACCTCTCCGGGTTTTTGTTTTTAGAAATTAAAAATTTTTTTTATTTTTCCTACAGCTGTTTCAGTGTCTTTTGAAGGAATGAGCTCAAAACCTATGTAATGGCTGTAATTTTTTTTTATAAGCTCCTTTAAAATATTGCCAAAGTTTATCTCCCCGTTTCCGGGCTCATCCCTTTTAGGGACATCGGCAAAATGAATATGGCCTATGTAGTCATATATCTTATCCAGGTTTGCCGTTAAGTTTCCCTGCATTATTTGCATGTGGTAAAAATCATAAAGGATTTTGATGTTTTTGCATCCCGTTTTTTCAATTATCTTTACGGCATCAGCAGTGTTTGACAGGAAATAGCCCGGGTGGTCAACATATGTGTTTAGCGGTTCAAGAAGAATTGTTATGTTCTCTTTTTCTGCAAGCGGTGATGCATGCCTTAAAAAATCTATAACATTGGCCCTTTTTTTATCATCAGGTATTTCCCTGCCGGGCTGTTTTGCCCTGCCGTCTTTTTCTATTATGTTTGTGTGCACTACAAGGTTTCTGCAGGCAAGCATTTTTGCAATTTCAACAGAATCAGCAAATTCGTTTATGCAGCTTTT
>CAZGTW010000161.1:0-2483 GCA_964528815.1 uncultured Actinomycetota bacterium
AAATAATACTTGAGGCAATACTTGAGGGAAAAACACAAAGACAGATTGCAAGGGAGATGAAGATATCCAGAACCACTATAGCAAAATATCTTAATGCCTATGAAAGCTCTAAATCGAAATTAATGGAGTCAGATGAGCCAAAAATTAAAGAAGACATAATATCTGTACCTAAATATAACAGCGCTGCAAGAATAAAGGTAAAGCTAACAGATGAAATAATTGAAAAAATCGGCAGCTACTTAAAAGAAAATGAAGAAAAAAGAGCAACAGGACGCTCTAAACAGCAGAAAAAAAAGATTGATATCTTAGAAGCACTTCATGATGATGGCCATGATATTGGATACACTACAGTATGCGGTGCAGTAAATGATATTGAGGCAAAGAAAAAAGAAGCATTCATAAGGCAGCACTACAGCTGGGGAGACGCTTCAGAATTTGACTGGGGCCATGTTAAGCTGTTTATTGACGGAAAACTAAAAACAGTTCAGATGGGGGCATTTACAACAGCTAAGGGCAACTGGCGCTACGCTGATATCTACTACAGCCAGAAGATGGAAAACTTTTTGCATCTGCATGCAGAATTTTTTGAAAGCGCAGGTGGAGTATACAGGGAGATTGTATATGATAATTTAAAGACTGCTGTGGCTAAATTTGTAGGCAGAAACTTTAAGAAGCCAACCGATGATCTTCTAAAACTTTCTATTTACTACAATTTTAACTTCAGGTTTTGTAACGCTGAAAGTCCAAATGAGAAGGGGCGGATAGAAAGAAGCGTCGAATATATAAGAAGAAGGGTATTTTCTAAAAGGGACAGTTTTTCGTCAATTGATGAGGCAAGGCAGTACTTAAGACAGGAGCTAATAAAACTAAACTTAAAAGGCCAGACCCTTGAAAACGGAAGATCGGCAGCAAATATGCTGGAGGAAGAAAAAGGCTATCTTCTGCCACTTCCCCCCAAGTATGACACGTCAAGAATTTGTGAAAGAAGAATAACAAAGTATTCCTGCTTTGAGATAGACAGCTGCTTTTATTCTGTTCCTGACATATATGTGGGCCAGTTCGTATTCGTAAAGGCATATCCGCAAAAAATAATTGCATACTATGGCCAAGAAGAAATTGCAGCTCATAAAAGAAGATTTGGCCAGTACCAGTGGTCAATTAAAATAGAGCACTACCGCCAGACATTTCTAAAAAAGCCTGGAGCGCTTGCAAATAGTTTAGCCCTTTTGCAGGCAGCCCCAGAACTTAAAGAAATATACACAAATTATTATACAGGAAGTGAAAAAGATTTTATAGAACTCCTTGAAGTAGTGGCTGAAAACGGTCTTGACAAGGTAAGGCTGGCAATAGAAAAACTTGTAAGAATAAATTGCCTGTCAATAAATACAGATAAGATAAAAATGCTTGTACAAAGAGATGAGGCTAAAATTGTAAGTATTGGCTGCCAAGAAGATGACCAGATTAAGTCTTATTCAAGACAAATAGCAAAAAATTATGCAGAACTGCTTAATTTTGCCACTGCAGAAAGGCCGGTATAACATGAAAGATAATAAAATATATAACCAGATTCAAGAGTATGCAAAAGAGATAAAGCTTCCATTTACAGCTTCATGCTTTGAAGATGAAATAAGGGAGGCAGAAATTAATAATAAATCATATGCTGATTTTCTCCATAACCTTCTTGAGAAAGAATACGACCTAAGAAAGGAAAATGGAAAGAAAAACAGGATAAGGCAGGCGCTCTTTCCTGCCAAAAAGTACCTGGAGGACATAAAAGTTGATTGCCTGCCCCAGGATGCAAAACAGAAGCTATCTGTGCTTAAAAGCCTTGATTTTGTAAAAAACGGCCAAAATGTAATTTTTGCAGGCCCTCCGGGCACAGGAAAGACTATGATTGCAACCGGACTGGGAATAAAAGCATGTATGCAAGGATACCGTGTATTTTTTACGACAGTGCCGCTACTTATTAATCAGCTAAAGGAAGCAAGAGGAGCTTCAACCCTTCGCTCATTTGAGATGAGGTTTGAAAAGTATGATTTGGTCATAGCAGATGAGCTCGGGTACATTTCTTTTGACAGGCAGGGCTCTGAGCTACTGTTTACCAACCTCTCACTTAGGGCTGGAAGAAAATCAACAATAATTACAACCAATCTCTCATTTGATCGGTGGGAGGAGATATTTTCTGACCCTGTTATGACTGCTGCAATGATAGACAGGCTTACACACAAATCATACATAGTTAATATGAATGGGGCATCTTACAGGGTGAAGGAAACAAAAGAGTGGCTAGATGAGCAAGAACTGCCTTAAAGGAGGCACTGTAATCGATTCTAAGCTTCTATAATTTTTCCGGTATAGATAAATGTATATCGATTATTAATTAAGGAAGGAGGAAATGATGGGTTAAAACTTATTAATTTTTTTTGTATTAAGTGGCACAGTTTTCGGCCGAAATTTGGTACACTTTTCGATTGTAAAAAACA
>CAZGTW010000162.1:0-2450 GCA_964528815.1 uncultured Actinomycetota bacterium
GAAATTAAAAGTTATAATTTAATAAATCGATTTACTATAAAATCTTTTAACCACTGCAAATATTAAGAAAAGAGCTTTAATTTATAGAATTATAAAAAATAATTAATAAATGAAGGGGATACAAAAATGGTAAAAGCAAAAATCTCATTTATAAACAAACCCGGTGACCTTGTTATTAAAGAAGTCGAGCTTCCTGATCCAAACCCGGACCAGGTGCTTATAAAAGTAAAGGCAGTCGGCATCTGCGGCTCAGATGTGGAATGCTATGAAGGAAAATCTGCTGAAGGAAGGTTTGACCTTGGCCCTTATACCATGGGGCATGAATGGTCAGGCGAGGTCATAAAGACAGGCAATTGTGTAAGCAAATTAAAACCAGGGGATAAAGTAACCAGCGACTGCGTGCTTGCATGCGGCCACTGCTACAACTGCACCATGGGGCGCATGCCGTCAGCATGCCTTAACATGAGGGAAGTTGGATTTAGGCCCGACTCACCTGGAGGCATGGGCGAGTATATGAATCTTGAGCAGCAGTATGTTCACAGATTCCCGGATGACTGGTCCTATGAAGAAGGCGCCCTGATTGAGCCGGTATCCATAGGGTATTTTGCTGCATGGGGAAATAACGGCTTTGTAGACCCTAGCGAAAACGTAGTTATCTTTGGCGCAGGCTCAATAGGGCTTAGCGCTCTTATTGTGGCAAAAGCAGCACACGCAAGGGCAATAATGATAGAGCCGCTTGCAAACAGGCAGGCAATGGCAAGAAAATATGGCGCCGACCACATAATAAATCCCTTTACACATGACCCCATAGAAGAAGTAATGAAAATAACTGATGGAGTTGGAGGAAACCTGGTAGTCGAAGCCTCCGGAAATGACAAAGCAATCGATATGACATTTTATGTATCTGCCCACAGCGCAAGAATAAGGCTCACCGGCCATTCTGTAGGAAGGAAAGTGGCAGTTGAGCTCGGTAAGACTATATGGAAGACACTACTGATTACTGGTGCAGGCGGAATTAAAGACTTTACCCCAAGGACCATAACAATGATGGACAGGCTAAGAAAAGAAGTCGACTTTACTTCAATGATTACTCACAGGTATCCATTTTCAAAGATACATGAAGCATTCAATGAAGCAATAAATGATAAGCCGGGCGCCGTAAAAGTCATTATGTCAATGGATTAATTTAATGGAACAATGCAATATATTATTTTATATATGAATTCAAATAGCCTGCACGGGATGCTATGAAATCAAGAGGTTTTTTACATGAGCGGAAATTTTAATACAAGGGAAACATTTTTAAAGATACTGGGTTTTGAACCTGCGGACCGCACCCTTAACTGGGAGTTTGGTTACTGGGGAGGCACGGTTAAAAGATGGTACAGGGAAGGACTTCCTGAAATTGATGGGCTTCCTGAAAAAGTCAGTGAGGGCCGTGGAGTCAATGGCTCGGGCCAGCCTTCAGGAACGCCCAGTTTTGGCGGCACTATCTCTTTGCGTGATAAAGACATAAGCAGGTATTTTAATTTTGATGAGAATTTCACGCTGGTTCCATATAATTACTGGATTTATCCGAGATTCGAAAAAAAGCCGGTTTCTGAAGATGAAAGATATATTGAACTCTACGATACAGACGGGATAAGGAAAAAGATATTAAAAGATGACTCAAGCATGCCTTTCTGGCTTGAGTGGCCAGTAAAAAACCAAAAAGACTGGCAGCAGATGAAAGAAGAAAGGTTCAATTTCAATTCAGTGACCAGCAGGTATTATTCTGATATTGATGAATTTGCAGAAAAAACAAAAGACAGGACTTTTCCCCTGGGAATACTGGGCGCTCCCACCGGTTTTTTTGGCACTTTGCGTTTTCTGTTTGGCGAAGAGAACCTTTTTATGCTTTATTATGACAATCCTTCCCTTATAAATGACATCCTTGACCATCTGTGCCAGCTCTGGATTTATATGTGTGAAGAGCTGCTTGCGAAAATGGATTTTGACATTGCCTGTTTCTGGGAGGACATGTCCGGCAGGCAGGGCTCCCTTATAAGCCCGGCAACTTTCAGGGAATTTATGACCCCAAGGTATAAAAAGCTTATAGGATTCTTAAAATCAAAGGGTATCAAATACTTTGTCGTTGACACTGACGGCAGGGTGGACGGGCTCATACCCCTGTTTCTTGAATGCGGGATAAATGTAATGTATCCGTTTGAGCAGCAGGCCGGAAACGACATGGCCAGTCTGAGAAAATCTTTTCCGGAACTTGCTATGCTTGGCGGTTTTAATAAAAATGTGCTGGCGGCAACAAAAGAGGATATAGATAAAGAGCTTGCAAAAATGCCAGAACTTATAAGCGGCGGGGGCTATATTCCATGCGCTGACCATCTTGTTCCGCCAAACAGTTCATGGGAAAACTTCAAGTATTACAGGCAGCAGCTGGGAAAAATAATATT
>CAZGTW010000163.1:0-2449 GCA_964528815.1 uncultured Actinomycetota bacterium
ATTTCTGCAAGTTTGGCAAAGTCATCTTTTAAATCTTTATACAGAGATTTATAAATCCCATAGATTTTTTTATAGGTGGCTGCATTTACTGCAACAGGAAGCACCTCTTCTTTTTGGCTTATTACTCTGTCAGTTGCATCCTGTATGCTTTTATAAACGCCGCTTCCAACCCCAGCCAGCAGCGCCCCGCCATAAGACGGGCCCTCTTCTACATTTAAAGTAACTATCTTTGTATCAAATACATCAGCAATTATCTGTTTCCATAGTTTGCTTGCCGCCCCGCCTCCAAACAAAACCACCTTATCTGATTTTATCCCTGTTTCACCCATAAGGTTAAGGCAGTCAAGCTGGCTGAATGCCACACCCTCAAGAATTGACCTTACAAAATGGTCCTGTCCATGAACATAAGAAATCCCAAAGAATACTCCCCTTGCATAAGGGTCAGCATAAGGAGTTCTCTCGCCTGTCAGGTATGGCAAGAATATAAGGCCGTCTGAGCCGGGTTTTACTTTTTCTGCCTGGAGGTCAAGCAGTTTATATTTTTTCTTGTCCGGATTTTCCTGCCTTATCTTTTCACTGGGGCCAAAATTATCTTCATACCATTTAAAGGAGCCCGCAGCTGAAAGGGTAACTCCCATAAGGTGCCATTTTCCTGTAACAGCATGGCAGAAAGAGTGCAGCCTGCCCTGGGCATCATATGCGGGTGTATCACTGTATGAAAACACTACGCCGGAAGTGCCAAGCGAATCTGAAAGCAGACCCGGCTTTACAATGCCGGAACCAACGGCCCCGCCGGCCTGGTCCCCCGCTCCGCCAACGATAGGCGTACCTTCAATAAGACCGGTAAGCATTGCAGCCTCTGCACTGACTTTTGCAGTAATGTCTGCTGACTCAAATACATCAGGCAGGAATTCTCTGTTTATTTTAAGGCCGTCAAGTATTGCAGGCGACCAGTTTCTTTTTGCAATATCCATAAGTATTGTACCTGACGCATCAGAAACTTCAGTTGCATAACTTCCTGACAGTTTGTACCTTATATAGTCCTTGGGAAGAAGTATCTTATATATTTTTTTATAATTTTCGGGTTCGTTTTCTCGCAGCCAAAGTATTTTCGGCGCGGTAAACCCTGTAAGCGCTTTGTTGTATGAAAGCTTTATAAAACCTTCGAACCCGAAGATATCATATATTTCATCACACTGGCTGCTTGTCCTCTGGTCGCACCACAGAAGCGCCGGGCGAAGCACATTGCCTTCCCTGTCAAGAAAAACGCTGCCGTGCATCTGGCCCGCAGGGCCTATTGCGGCGATCTCACCTGCTTTAATTCCTGAATCGCTTATTACCTTTTTAATGACTTCAACTGATGCGTTCCACCAGTCCTGCGGGTTCTGCTCGGCCCAGCCGGGCTTTGGAGTTATAAGGGGGTAGTCACTGGTAGCGGAAGCAATAAGTTTTCCGTCTTCATTGATTATAATTGCTCTTGTCGAGCTTGTGCCTATGTCCATTCCAAGAAGGTATGCCATTTGGATACTCCTTTTATATTAAAGATTCAAGAGTTTCAAAATAAAGTTTTTTATATCTTAATAAAGTTTTTCAATTTAATAAATACTAACATAGAAGGCTAATCAAATATCTGTTAGATTTTTTTTCCAGTATTTTTATTATTTAATATGATAAAATTTAAAGAGAGTTTCATATAATTAAAAATAAAAGTTTTAACGATTATGGAAAAAAGAGTAAAAGAAGAACTAAATCTATTAACAAAAATTATAATAAATACTATTCCTGTTGGTAGAATTTTTTTATTTGGCTCTTATGCTGATGGTAAACCCAAAAAAGATTCAGACCTTGATATTTTTATAGTAATGTCTGATAGTGCAAAAATTAAAGAAATCGATGCAATAAGATTGGTTAGAAAAGCAATCAGAGATAAAAAAACATTTCCTGTCGATATTATTATAAGTAAAGAAAGCAAATTCAACAGGCGCAAAGCTTTAAATACAATTGAACATCATATTAATAAAGATGGGATAATAATATATGGTTAATACAGAGGAAGCATCTAAGTGGCAAAAGCTTGCTAATATGGATTTAAAAACTGCAAAGTATTTAACAAATATGAAACCACTTCCAATTGAGATTATTTGCTACCATTGTCAACAATCAGCTGAAAAATATCTAAAAGGGTATCTGGTTTTTTGTGGAATTACACCACCAAAAATGCATGATCTTGATGAATTATGCAAGCTTTGTGCCAAATATTCTGATACATTTAAAGATATTGCTGATCAGTGTTCGGATCTTACTGCCTATGGTGTTCAACCAAGATATCCTGCAGAAATTATATTAGATAAAGATGATATGAAACAAGCTTTAAAAAGCGCAAAAAAAATAAAAGCTTTTATCTCTGCTGAGATGAAGAAGCCTTTTTAATTTATACAATTCTTCCTAG
>CAZGTW010000164.1:0-2434 GCA_964528815.1 uncultured Actinomycetota bacterium
AAGGGTGCAAAAAGCCTTATAATGGAGAATGATTTTCTAAAGGTTGTAATTCTTCCGTACGGCGGAAGGGTCGTATCGCTTTATAATAAAGCTAACGGCAGGGAATTTCTCCTTCAGCAGGATAGCCCTGCATATACTGTTGACAGGTATGCAGGAGATTATGTGGGTTTCAATCCATGCGGTTTTGACGACATGTTCCCGACAATTAATGAATGCTTCTATGAAAGCTATCCCTGGAAGGGCCATGTCATGCCTGACCATGGAGAAGTGTGGGGACTTGACTGGCAATACAGGATTGAAGACGGCAGGTTAATAATGGACACATACGGTATAAGGCTGCCATACAGGCTTATAAAGTCATTTCTTTTTTATGATAATGGGAAAAAACTTCATATAGATTATGCTGCAGAAAACCCCACAGGATTTGATATGTCTTTTTTATGGGCAGCGCACCCCATCCTAAAAGCAGAGGAAGGAATGGAGTTTTACCTTCCATCCTGCTGCACAAAAGCTGTAAGCGTACTTTCAGCAGGTATATCAGACAGGATTGGCGGTTTTGGAGAAGAACTGGACTGGCCCGTCGCAAGGGATTTAAAAGGGGTTTCGCACCAGCTCAATAAAGTCAGGAATTCCCGGATGAAAATTGCGGAAAAATATTATTTTAAAAACAGGCTTGAAGAAGGGTGGGTAAGGATTAAGTATCCTTCAGATGGCGCTATCCTTAAGTTAAGCTTTCCGCCTGAAAAGGTGCCGTACCTTGGCATACTTATAGATGAGGGCTGGTGGAAAGACAATCTGGTATATATGATACCTGAGCCCTGCACAGCGGCATTTGACAGTATTGCACTTTCTAAGGTTTATTCAATGGATTCTGTAATTAAAAGTTGCAGCAGGTATGAGTGGTTCCTGGAATTTGGATTTGAATAAGAGCGGCTCCAGCAGCCATTAAATAATATTGATTTGTCAAAAAACTGCTTACTATGATGAGTTTAATAAACTGCAGATTTTTTAAAAGTCAGCTTTTTAAATTTTTAATATAATATTATAATCTATAGAATGTAACGTTTTACTAAATGATTTAAACAAAAAAGGAGACTAAATGAACAGCAACAATCTCTCTAAAATCAGGGAAAAAATATCATCCGGGCAAATCCCGATAGGCACCCATACGGGCATCGGTGAACCGATAGTCACTGATGTACTCTGCAACTGCGGTTTTGATTTAATATGGGTGGATTCAGAACATTCTCCTGTTGACAAGAGAGACGTAAATATACAGATAATTACAATAAGGGGTTCCGGGCTTGCGCCATTTGTCAGGGTGCCCTGGAACGACCCTGTGCTTGTAAAACCTATTCTTGAAATGGGTCCTGCCGGCATTGTGTTCCCGTATATCAGGACAGTTGATGAAGCTATACAGGCAGTGGCAAGCTGCAAGTATCCGCCAGCAGGAATAAGGGGTTTCGGTCCCCAGAAAGCCATAAGCTATGGCGCCATCGATTCAGCCACTTACCTCGAAACTGCAAAGACAGAACCGTGGGTAATACTGCAGATAGAGCATATTGATGGCGTAAATAACCTGGCCGAAATCATAAAAGTGCCGGGCGTGGATTCAATAGTAGTGGGTCCCAATGACCTTTCAGGTTCAATAGGGTTACTTGGCCAGACAAGGCATCCCGAAGTGCTTAAGTTGCTTGACAGGATTGCAGAGACATGCAACAGTGCCGGCTTTCCGTTTGGAGCAAGCATAGGATGGAACGAGGAAAACGTCAGCGACTGGCTAAAAAGGGATGTTAAATGGCTCTGTGTTGACGGTGATATTCCCTACCTTTTAAATGGCGGAATGAATACTTTAAAAAATGTTAAGAACCTGATAAGCAAGATAAAAGGATAAGGGTAATATTATAAATAACGAAAAAAACAAATAATTTTTCAGGAGGGGATATAAAATGAAACTTGGGCTTATGTCTGCATGTTTTTGCGATAAAACCTGGGACGAGGCATGTGAGCTTGCAAAGCAGGCAGGACTGCAGGCTATAGAATCTCCCACAGGGGGCTTTGACGGCAGTTATCACTGCAGGCCTGTTGAAATGTCAAAGGATGATGATGCAATAAAGGCATTTGCAGACTCTGCAACAAAAAGGGGTCTTGAGATAAGTTCATTTTCCTGCAAAGGAAATCCTGTCCATCCTGACAGCAGGATTGCCGGGGAATACATAGCGGACCTTGAAGCTTCAATGTATATTGCACAGAAAACAGGCGTAAAATCAATAAGCGTCTTTGCGGGCCTTCCCGGAGCTGCAGAAGATGCAAAATACCCCAACTGGATAGTGCATCCATGGCCGTTTTTCTTTACTGAAGCACTTAAATGGCAGTGGGACAAAAAAGTAATACCTTTCTGGATAGAGATGGCAAAAAAAGCAAAAAAACTTGG
>CAZGTW010000165.1:0-2403 GCA_964528815.1 uncultured Actinomycetota bacterium
ATGAACTCAAAAGAAAGAGTGCTTACTGCAATTTCACACAAAGAAGCTGACAGTATACCTGTTGACAGCTGGTTTGCCCAAAAAATTCACTGCCAAATTTATAAGCCTTTTTATAAAAAATCAAAATTGTTATTTCCGGGAAAGGAGACATTTTTATGATACCTGTATTCAAGCTCGAAAATGGAGTGAATGTAGAAGCAACTGGACTGGGCACCTTTTTAATTAATGATGGAAATGAAGCAGAAAGATGTATTATTGACGCTGCAGGTGTCGGCTATCGCAGCTTTGATACAGCAATGATTTATCTTAATGAATCCGGAGTTGGCCGGGGTATCAGGAAATGCCAGATACCAAGGGAAGAATTATATATTACAACTAAGCTCTGGAATGACAGCCATGGCTACGAGAACGCACTGAAGGCTTTTAATGCTTCTTTGAAAAGGCTCGGTCTTGAATATATAGATGAATATCTTATTCACTGGCCAGGGGTTGATAGCCAGTTTATCCCTACCTGGAAGGCATTGGAAAAGCTTTACAATGAGGGTCTTGTAAGAGTTATAGGTGTTTGTAATTTTATTAAACCTTTACTTGAAAAATTAATTGATAATTGTGAAATAAAACCTCTTATAAACCAGGTAGAAATGCATCCCTTGTTCCAGCCTAATGACCTTGTTAATTATTGCCAGAAAAATGGCATACTTGTTGAAGCATGGCGCCCAATATTATGGGGTAAGCTTGAAAAAGAACCTGTAACAAATATTGCAAAAAAATATAATAAAACACCAGTCCAGGTAACTCTTCGCTGGCTATATCAGAGAAACATCCGTACACTTCCCAAGACTTCCCACAAAGACCGGATGAAGGAAAATATTGATATATTTGATTTTAACCTGGATAAAAGCGATATGGCTGAAATTAATAAAATGAATACATTTGTCAGGACAGGTGAATCACCGGATGAGTTTTTCAGCACAGATTCGTTTAATTAATATCATATATTTTTAAAAACTTTATACCTTGACTGGAGGAAGTTTAATGAAATCAATAATATTTAAGGGACCTGGTAAGTATGCTTATGAAGACAGGCCAAAACCTGTTCTTGAAAACCCCACTGATGTAATAATCAAGGTTTTAGGTGTGGGTATATGCGGCACTGATCTGCACATACTTATGGACCCGCCCCTTCATCCGGCAATACCAGGTATAATACTGGGCCATGAATTTTGTGGACAGATAGATGAGGTAGGCCAACAGGTAGGCTGGTTAAAAAAGGGTGATAAAGTTATAGTTGATCCTCATCCGCCATGCGGTCATTGTGAGCACTGTACCAGTGACAGGCCCCTTATGTGCAGCGAGCTTTATGGAACAGTTGCAAAAAAGTACCCTGAGCATAAGGGCCATGCATATACAAGAGGAATATTCCAGGATGGCGGCCTTACAAGTTATGTATGCCTTCCTGCAAACAGTGTATTTAAAGTAAAGGAAGAAACACCATTTGAGGTTGCAGCACTTGCAGAGCCATTATCTTGCGTGGGCTTTTCAATAGAAAAACTCAAAATGCAGCCTGGAGACACCGTGTGCATACTTGGCGCAGGCCCCGTAGGGCTTCTGTTTACATGTATGGCAAAAGCTGCCGGTGCAGTGTCAATAATAGTATCTGAGCCATCAGATTACAGGCGCAACAAAGCCTTAAATTGTGGGGCCACCTGTGTGGTTAATCCTTATAAGGAAGACCTAAAGGAAGTAGTTTTACAGGAGACAAATAATCTTGGGGCAGACCATTGCATAGAAGCGGTCGGCGCAGAGATGATGACAGCGATAGACATGGTAAGATGCAATGGTAAAGTTCTGCAGTTTGGACACGATGAAACAGCAGCGCCTCCTATTAAGCTTGGCGAAATAGTTAAAAAGGAAATAGAGCTTTATGGCGGATTTCTTGGAAAATATTATTTTGAAAAGACAGCAAGGATTATTGAAAGCGGAATCCTTCCTCTTAAAGAAATTGCAACCCATACTCTCCCTTTATCAAAGTACGGCGAAGCACTTGAGCTTTTAAATAACAGGCAGGGCTTAAAAATAATTATTTATCCTGAAGAATATTAAGACAGTTGTTATAATCTTTATATTTTAAAGAATCATCGGATTTTTATAAATTTTTAAGGAAATCTATAAGACGCTGTGAAAATACAGCCAGTTCTACACAGGCCAGGTAATTAAATAAAAGTTCATACATCATCCTGTTCAATTGATTTTATAGTTTATTCTTCAATTTTTTTTATAAAATTTTCTGCCTGTTTAAGCCAATCTTTTGCTATTTTTTTATCAAACTTTATAAAATCTTTATAATCTCCTTCCTGCCTTTATTCAAATTCCAAATCCTTCTTTTTCAATATTTTTATACAA
>CAZGTW010000166.1:0-2393 GCA_964528815.1 uncultured Actinomycetota bacterium
GGGCGAATGGCGGAACTGGCAGACGCGCTAGGTTCAGGACCTAGTGTTCGCAAGGACTTGGGGGTTCAAGTCCCCCTTCGCCCACCACTGAAAGGTTTTTTCCTTGGAACATAGGGGACGCAGGGATGTAATAATAATCCTTATATTGATGATTATAATAGCAGCAGTAATTGTGAGCTGGCTAAGCGGGCTGTGGAGCTGCGAAGCAGGAAGAAAGGACCTGACAGAGGAAGAAAGGCTCACTATTGCTGATTATATCAATTCAGTATCGGTGCTTGTCCAGCATTCTAACAAGGTATCTGTAAATTTTTTTACCACTTTAAATAAAGTCAAGGAGCTTCCCAAGGCTGAGCTTGATACAAATCTTGCGCAATATATTGAGGAGAGCCAGGTAATACTTGAAAACACACAGGAAATAAATCCTCCTTCAGGTTTTGAGATTGCCAATGGATACTTAAAACTGGTTTTTGATACCCGCAACAGGTCCTATGAGAATTATAAGCCGGCATTGTTTAATGTCCTTGATGATGTGGATTTTGAAAATTCCAGAACACAACTTGAACAATCTTTTATTTTTATGTATATGAGCGATGAAATATATAAATATTTCCAGGATGAATTAAAATCAGCAGGAGAAAAACTTGGCATAGGAAATCTTACAATTATTGATTCAAAGATACTTGAAAGGCCGGAGCTTTTAGATAGCGAAAATGTAGGCAGCATGATAGCTGATTTTAAGTCAGTGGTAAACCTGACTGAGCGAAGGGGAGTGGCTGTAATTGCCCAGAGTGTAGTTTTTAACCCTCAGGTGTTAAATGAACAGGATGAATATCTTATAATTAAAAATGGCGGCCAGATAAACATTACAATAAATGTTGAAAACCAGGGAAATGTATCTGAAAATAGTGTCCCTGTTAAAGCAACTTATACTGTACAGGGAGTTTCTAAAGCGGAAGTAAAGGAATCGACTATCGAGCTTATTAACCCGTCAGAACAGAAAGCTGTCACTTTTTCAGGGTTCAAGGCATATCCCGGTAAAAAATGTGAATTAAAAATAGAAGCTGGCCCGGTAGAAAACGAGGTCCTTCAGTCAAATAATATTGCTGTTTTTAAAATAATGATGGAAGAATAAATAATGTACACTGTTTTGTACTGAAAAAAATGAGCTGGCGCAAAAGAAGTCATTTTACATTTCTATTAATAACAGATGAAAATTCCAGAATCCGCAAATTTAACCTTCCCCATAATTTTTTAAGGCTTATTTTCATAATAATTTCAATTTTTGCAGTAACCGTCATCATAGTGGTTTCAAATCTTTTTATAACCCGGCAGAAACTAAACGATACAATGGCAAAAATTGAAAGGGAAACTGAAAAGATAAACTATCAGCTTGTATCGCTTTCAAACCTTGAGCAAAAAACGAAGGAAATCCAGACTAAAACAAAGATACTTGAAAACTACCTGAGCCAGGTAGAGGACCTGGATAAACTTGTCAGGGATATAACTGGAAAAGGCGGTTTTGAAGAGCAGGTCGAATTATATAATTATGATTTAAATGCTGCTGTAAATGCCGGGGAAGATACCGAAGAATTGTTGTTTTATACAAATACGCAGGATCAGGAGCAGGAGCTTGAAGACATTGACCTGCTCCTTGATGAGCTGCTTCTTATAGCGCCAGGGATGTCTTCTAAGCTGTCAGAAGATAAGCTCAATATGGAGAACTATATTTTTGAGCTTGAGCATACGCCAAATCTCTGGCCATCATATGGAAGAATTACTACACTTTTTTGTGATGGAAGGGCAAAAGTATGGCGGGCAGGACTGCATAAGGGTATTGATATTGCAAACAGGAGCGGAACCCCTATTAATTCGTCTGCAGCAGGGGTAGTGATTTTTTCAGGATGGCACGCAGGATACGGCAGGAAAGTCATAGTTTTTCACGGTTTTGGCTATACCACAGTTTATGCGCATCTTCTTCAAATAAATGTCAATGTAGGAGATGAAGTCACCAAGGGACAGGTAATAGGGCTTATGGGAAGCAGCGGAAGAAGCACTGGAACGCATCTTCATTTTGAGATATATGTAAATGGTTCACCGGTAAATCCTTATGAATTTCTTTCATAAGCAAAAAAACCCTCTCCTTCTTTGATTATTATCCAATCAGGATTATTATGAATACAATATTTAAATATTAAATTAAGTGATTTTGTCACACAATATCTTATTTGAATTTTAGTGAAATTATTTTACTATATTAATTAAATTAGTATAAAATGTTTAAATCTTTTTTTAAAAAATAAAGCAGAGCGGCAACAAAATGGAACAATACAGGAAAATTTCATATCTTGGTCCCCAGGGCACTTTTACAGAAGAAGCCTTAATTAAATATCTTT
>CAZGTW010000167.1:0-2384 GCA_964528815.1 uncultured Actinomycetota bacterium
TTGCACAGTAAAAAATAAAAGTTTTTACTTTTAAGGAGGTGATAATTTAAGAATTAAAATCATTATCTTAAAAGGAGGTGTATAAAAAGGAAAAAAAGTAATTTCTGTCTATAACATTTTAGAAGGAGACCTGATTATGTCCGTAGAAAAATATCCAAATTTATTTAAGCCATTACGTATTGGCTCCGTTGTGGCAAAAAACAGGATTAATTTTGAGCCAACAGCAATCAGCTGCTCAAATGCAGACGGTTCAGTTAGCGAACTTGATATAGCAGTATATTCTGAGGTAGCCAAAGGCGGTTATTCAATGATTAATATTGGAGGCTGTACACCGGATTCAAAGACAGGGAGAGTTACAGTAACCGGCCTTATAATCGACGAAGACAATATGATACCTGCAATGGCAAGGCTTGCGAAAAGTATACAGAAATACGGCGCTCTTGCAATCCCGCAGATACAGCATCCAGGCAGGCAGTGCCCTATGCCCAAGGGAAGTTATATGTCAACCAATGACCAGGTTGTAAAGCTTCCATGGTCTGCAGGCCATGAAATAGTATTTGCCAATGCTGAAGAAAAAGGCAAAGAGATAAAAGCTATGGCGACCCAGGAAATACTTGAACAGGTAGAGTTATGGTCACTTGCAGCATGGAGATGCCAGGCAGCAGGATTTGATGCAGTATGCCTGCATGCGGCCCATGGCTATCTTATGTCAGCATTTCTTAGCCCGTATCTTAACAGGCGTATTGACAGGTTTGGTGGAAACTTTGAAAACCGTATGAGGTTTCCTCTTGCAGTAGTAAAAGAGATTAAGAATAAATGCGGAAATGATTTTCCTGTAATAGTGCGTTTTTCAGCAAATGAATGGGTGCCGGACGGTATTGATGTAGAAGAAAGTAAAAGAATTGCAGTTGCATTTGAGGAAGGCGGCGTAGATGCCCTTGACTTGAGCCAGTGCATTCAGGAGACACCTGGAGCAGGTTTTGACCCGATGCAGTATCAGGAAGGCTGGACAATTTATTCAGCAGAAGCAGTCAAGCCCCTGGTTAAAATACCTGTTATCATCAGCCACCAGTTAAGAGACCCTGCATTCTGTGAAAAGATAATCGCTGAAGGTAAGGCTGATATGATAGGCATGTGCCGTCAGGCTCTTGCTGACCCTTACTGGCCGGTAAAGACAATGATGGGCAAGGAAAAGAAGATTAGAAGATGCATCTCATGTCTTACAGGCTGCTGGCAGGAATCTCTTATGGCCAAGAAAGATATAGCCTGTGCAGTTAACCCTATATGCGGTGACTTAAACTTCTACAATATGGACAAGAGTAAGGCTAAAAAAGCTTTAAATATCGGAATTGTCGGTGGCGGTCCGGCGGGAATGGAAGCTGCAAGATGGGCAGTATTAAAAGGCCATAAGCCGGTGATTTTTGAGAAAAAGAATGAACTTGGCGGTGCTATTCTTGGCTGCTGTCTTGTTCCTGACAAAGACAAAATGAAGTGGGAAGCAGACTGGTTAAGAAACGAGATTAAGGACCTTGGTGTTGAGGTCAGGATGGAAGATGTGCCAACAGCTGAAGATCTAAAGAAATTTGATGTGGTCCTTAACGCAACTGGTGCAGTCAGCTATGTACCTGAAGTAACCGGCATGAAAGAAAGGGTCATATCAATAGAAGAAGCTTTCTCATGTCCTAAAGCTACATGCGAGTTTTATCCAAAAGGAAGCGGACGTAAAGGCGTCAAGCTTGGAGAGAAAGTTATTATCTGGGGCGACCATTATGGAGCAGCTGACCTCGTGGCATTTCTTGGAGCAGCAGGAAAAGACGTAACTGTAGTAACTGACAGGAAAGAGTTTGGCTCAAGCGTAGAAGTAATTCATATGTATGTGCTTCGAAAAAGAATGGCCCAGGGAGACGCTGAAGCCCTTCATTCAAAACCATACAAATATCCTGTAAAGGTGTTCCAGAGCGCAAGGCTTTACAGTATCGGCGAAAAAGAGGTCAAGATAATTGATAAGAGCCTGAATATAACAACAGTAGAGGCAGACGACATTGTCACCTGCTACACCAGGCCAAATACTGAAATGGCAGACGTTTTTGCAAAAGTTGAAGCTGCCGGTATCCCTGTAGTAACTGTAGGCGATGCAAAAGCTCCGAGGAACCTCCATGCAGCAATTAAGGAAGCAGCGTCATTTATTCTTCAGCTTGATCCTGACAATGTTGTAAAGAATCCAAATGATGCGCTTTTAGATGACCTGCCACTTGATGTAAAAGGGCATTTAGGGTTTGGCAATTAATTTAACAAATCTTTTTACTGGATAATTAAAATCAGTAAAAGATAAAGTTAAATGAAGTAAATTGGTTTTATAAGAGTATTAATACTATAATTTTATT
>CAZGTW010000168.1:0-2381 GCA_964528815.1 uncultured Actinomycetota bacterium
AGCAAATATCATCGCCCGCAGAATAGGTCGGGCCCTCATAAATCTCCAGCTTGATGGTGGGTGCTTCATAATCGGATGTGTCGTCTGTATCACTTGTCTCTTCTGTCTTATCTGTTGTTTCATCTGTTTTGCCTGTTGTTTCATCTGACGCAGAACCCCCGCTTTCCTCCACATCTGTTTTCCCTGCAGTTGTGTCACCGGCAGCAGTGTCGGTAGTTGCAGGTGTTGTGCCGCACATATTGCATAAAGCTGAGACTGAAAAAAGAAGCACTACGGTTAACAGGGAGAAAAGGACATAGAACTTGCTTTTTTTCATTTCTATAACCATTCCTTTCGCTTCGCTTAAAGCATAAAACGGAATGAAAATGCTGCCTTTAAGCTTTTTTATTTTAAATATATGTTTCTAACTTAATTTTCTTTTTGGACTTTGGCACCAGGTATAGAACTGAGAAATCAATATTTCAATTATATCATTTTTAATGTCATTTAAAATTTAAAAGTGCACACATGTTTCAAGACAAAAAAAATAAAAGCGCACATTCATAAAACTGTAACTTATATCGAAAACATAAATATAAAAGAGAAAAATAAATATATTTTTCACTTATAAAAATTAAACTTAAATAAAAGATTGCAGAAAATAATTACTAAAAGTGTTAAATCAGATATATTGATATTATAATAATGGTGATAAAACAATCATTTATTGTAAGGAAAAAAATAAAGTTTAATGTGGAGGAGCATATTTATGAGATATTACCCTTCCCTTATTATGTTATTAGTTGCTGTCTTGTTATTTTGCAATGCCTGTGTTTTAAAACCGCAAACATCAGAAATAGAAGACCCGCAAACCGGCATAGTTTCGGCTGAAGAGCCTGAGCAGGATTCCGGAGCAAAAAATTTAAATGTAGATAATGTTGATTTACTCACTGTGAATGATATTGAGTACCTTGGTTCTTTCAGGCTTCCAGGCAATGGGGAAAGGCCTGATACTTTTGATTATGGCGGTGGTGCGATTACTTTTAATCCCGGAGGTGACCTGGACAGTGAGATGGATGGTTTTCCGGGCTCACTTTTCATAATGGGACACCCCAGGCTTCCTTACGGTGAAATGGCTGATGGAAATAAAATTGCTGAAGTTTCCATTCCTGTTCCGGTAATTTCCGGTTCCCTTGATGCTCTCAATACCGCAGATTTTATACAGGGATTTTCAGATGCGGTAAAAGGATTTTTCAGTACATTGGATGAGCTGCCAAGGACTGCAATGCAGTACTTTGAATATCCTGCAGGCAATGCGCGAATATACCTTGCATGGGGCCAGCACTTCCAGGAAGAACCCCAAATGCAGGTGCCATCCCATGCGAGTTTAAGTACTGACCTTTCAAATCCGGACCTGAAGGGCTCATGGTATATCGGAAATCAGTCTCTTTACAGTGTAAACAATTATTTGCTGGATATCCCAGCAGAGTGGGCAGATAAATACCTGGACGGCTTCTATCTTGCAACCGGCCGGTTCAGGGACGGAGGCTGGTCAGGCATGGGTCCGGCTCTTTTTGCATATAATCCATGGATTGATGGCAATGGGTCTTTTGCTGAAAACGGCGCACATCTTGAAGAAAAAACACTTTTATTGTATGAGAGTAGCTTAAATAATGAAAATATTGAGAATTGCCTGAATAATTACCAGCATCCTGATGAATGGGAAGGCGCAGCATGGATTACAACAGATTCAGGAAAATCCGCGGTGCTGTTTGCAGGTACAAAAGGCACTGGAGATAAATACTGGTACGGGTTTTTGGACCCTGAGAATCCAAAGCAACCGTGTATAGAAGAAGAAATGCTCGGGCAGTTTACCCTTTGCAGGCAAGCAGACGGAAGCCCCTGCAGTGAGGAATATTTAAATGAATGCGAAGGACATACGTCTGAAAGAGGCTGGTGGAGTTCTTCATTTTCAGCACAGTTTTTGCTTTATGACACTGCTGAATTAACCCGTGTTGCCACGGGGCAGATACAGGCATGGGAGCCTCAGCCATATGAAGTCATCTCTATTGATTCTCACCTGTTTTTGAATCCTTCGGGCATTGAAGAAGCAATGCTGGGCACAGGTGAACAGCGAAGGTACAGGATAGGCGACATAACTTTTGACAGAGAAAATTGCATTCTTTACGTGCTAGAACTTTTTGCAGATAATGCAAAACCTGTTGTGCATGTATGGAAAATGCACTGACCGGGGTCCGGCAAATACTGATTACAAAAAAACACCATATTCATAGCCATAGTTGTTATAGTAAAACTTTTTTTTATTACTTTAAAATGATAGAGAGGGATTGAAGGATGCCATAATATGCTGACTGGGTAATCTCTGCTGCTTTGTCTTCATA
>CAZGTW010000169.1:0-2366 GCA_964528815.1 uncultured Actinomycetota bacterium
TATGATTTTATAAATACCGGGGTCTATAACAGGATGAGAGAACTTAAGCTTACTATGTCTCCCTCCATGGATATACTTATATCGAGCAATCTTGAGAGGCTAATCTATGAACTCTGTGACAGGGACACGGTAAAGCTGTCAGGGCTATTTTCCGACCTTACTAATAAAGGGGTTTTTGAAATAGATGAGGAAATGAAGGAAAAGCTCAGTGATTTCTGGGGCGGCTACGCTACTGAGCAGCAGACCCTTGATGCCATAAGTGAAGTATATAGAAATCATAATTATTTAATCGATACGCACACAGCAGTAGCCTATTATGTTTACAGGGAGTATGCAGAGAGCACAAGCGACAGGACAAAAACGGTTATTGCATCGACTGCAAGCCCTTTTAAATTCCCGGGCAGCGTAATCAAAGCAATCAGCAGCAGTCCTTCAGAATACAGCGGCCTTGACGAATTTGGCCTTCTTGAAAAGATTTCTTCGATTACCGGTCTTCAAATACCTGCGTCGCTTAAGGGCATAGGAAGCAAAAAAATACTTCATAATAATTATTGCACCATTGACACAATGAAGGATTTTGTCACGGGGGCGCTGGGCATTTAATAACATAGTCCCGGATAACGAATGCTGTTTTGGCAATGATTTAAATTTTTAAATATTTAAATGGAAAGTAAAAATAAAAAATTTGCAGTAATACTTATTGATGGTGCCGCTGATTATCCAGTCAGTGAGCTTGGGAAAAAAACTCCCCTGCAGGTTGCGGTAAAACCCAATATGGATATGCTTGCAGCTTTAGGAAGGACCGGTATGGTAAAGACGATTCCTGATGGAATGTCGCCAGGCAGCGACACTGCAAATCTTTCCATACTTGGTTATGATCCAACCAGATATTCAACTGGGAGGTCATCCCTGGAAGCTATCAGCATAGGAATTAAACTTTCTGATGATGATATTACTTTCAGGTGCAATCTTGTTACACTCTCGGATGAAAAGATATACGGGCAAAAGACGATGGTTGATTATTCGGCGGGTGAAATAACCACAAATGAAGCACGGATATTAATAACAGATTTAGGGGATAAGCTCGGCACAGACAAAGTCAGGTTTTACCCGGGAGTCTCATACAGGCATGTCATAGTGTGGGAAGGAGGACCCGATGGTGGGGTTGAAACCTATGCCCTTACGCCCCCGCATGATATTTCAGGCAGGGTAATTGAGCAATTTCTTCCCGGGGGAAAATACGGGCCGGTCATTCTTGAACTGATGGAAAAAAGCAGCGGCTTTTTGCAGGGCCATCCTGTAAACATAAAAAGAGTCAGTGAAAATAAAAAACCTGCAAATTCAGTCTGGATATGGGCAAAAGCAAAAAGGCCAAAACTTGATTCTTTTATAGCAAAATACGGCCTTAAAGGTTCTGTAATATCAGCAGTGGACCTTGTAAAAGGCATAGGAATCAGCGCAGGGCTGGCACCTGTCAGTGTTGAAGGTGCAACGGGTAATATTAATACAAATTTTGAAGGTAAGGCCCGGGCCGCAATAAAAGAGCTTGAAGGGGGGCAGGATTTTGTCTTTATACATATAGAGGCCCCTGATGAGTGCAGCCACCAGGGTAACCTTAAAGAAAAAATAAGGGCAATCGAGCTCATTGACAGTCTTGTTGTAAAAAATGTAAAAGAGGGCCTGGACCGCATGGGAACTGCTTACAGCATAATGGTGCTTCCGGACCATCCGACTCCCTTGTCAAAGAAAACCCATACTTCGGATGCTGTTCCTTTTCTTATTTATACAAAAAATGGCGAACCAGAACAGGCAAGTAATAATGCAGTTAAATTTGATGAAGACAGTTCAGCAAAGACCGGACTCTATATTGATAAAGGGCATCTATTAATGGATTATTTTACAGGAAAGAAAAAATGATAGAGACAAAAAAAAGAATGAGCGCAGGAAAAATAACGGGATTTGTTTTTTTAGGTTTGTTTGTACTTTTTATCTTTTGTGCGGGCAGCTTTTTTACCGGGCTCGCATTAGGCCAGTTTACAAAAGGACTGGCAGGCGGAGGTATGGTCTCCAGCATGGACTCCATTTATTTAATTCGCCTGGAAGGCACAATTTCAGGCACTTCTTCAGCAGGTCTTCTGGGCGGCGCATCCATTACGCCTGAACAGATAATCGGGCAACTGCAGGAAGCCGAGCGCAACCCTTCTGTTAAGGCAATACTTTTGCGTGTAAACAGCGGCGGTGGAAGCGCAGCGGCATCCCAGGAAATATTTGAGGAAATGAAGAAGGTTAAAAAGCCGGTTGTTGTTTCAGTTGGAGATGTGTGCGCATCGGGCGCATATTATATTGCCTGTGCAGCAGATAAAATC
>CAZGTW010000170.1:0-2348 GCA_964528815.1 uncultured Actinomycetota bacterium
AAAGAGGCTCTTTATTCTGCAATATACCTTGAGGATGCTGCAAAGACCTTTATAATGGCAAAGGTATTGGGTGAGCCCGTGGTCCTGACAGAGGCGCAGGTAGAAGAAGCAGTCGGAAAATTTAAGCCTGGCGCATATGGACAGGGATAACGGATAAAATGGCAAAGTATAATGGCAATCTCTCAATAGGTATTTATGAAAAAGCTCTTCCTGCAGATATGGGCATAGAGCAGAAGCTTTTGTGTGCAAAAGAAGCGGGGTATTGCTTCATGGAACTTTCTATTGATGAATCAGATGAGCGGATTGCAAGGCTGAAATGGGACAGGCAAAAAAGATATGGCCTTCGTGAAATCTCTGAGAAAACAGAGGTTCCCTTTATTACAATGTGCATCTCAGGCAACAGGCGCTACCCCATAGGCAGTCCCGACCCGGCAGTGAGTCAGAAGGGTCTTGAAATGATACTTGATTCTATATGTTTTGCATCTGACATGGGTATTAGAATATTACAGATAGCAGCTTATGATGTAAATCTGGGGCAGGAAAGCACTATTCAGTCAAGGCAGGCATTCGGGGACGGCCTCGAAAAATGTGTAAGGCTTGCCTCATCACTTGGAGTCATGCTGGCACTTGAAAATGTCGATTGCCAATTTGGAGAAAGCCTGGAAAACCTAATGTTTTATCTTGAGAAGATTAATTCTCCGTGGCTCAGGCTTTATCCTGATTTTGGAAATCTTTCTGCAATGGGCCAGGACTATAAAATTCAGCTTGAAAAATTTGCCGGATATATTGCAGCCATTCATGTTAAAGACACAAAAAGCGGAGTGGTACGCAATACACCTTTTGGAGAGGGCACAGTTGATTTTGTCGCTGCTTTTAAGGTATTAAGAAAAGTAAACTTTTATGGGCCATTTTTACTTGAAATGTGGGCAGGCAAATCAATTAATAATTTTGAGGCTATAAAAAATGCAAGATTATGGGTGCTTGATAAATTGAGCAAGGCATCATATTTAAATGAAGAGGGCCTTGTGAAAGCAGCTTTGCAATAATAATGATTTGAGTATTATTTAAAAGATAATATAAATTACAATATAAAAGTATATCAAACAGGAGAACAGATTGGCCTTAAGCAGTAAAGAAAGGATTCTAAATGCAATTAAATTTAAGCCGGTTGACCGCATACCCAAAACATTCAGGGCAACCGAAACTGCTACACTGCGGCTTTCAGAATATTTCGGGCTCAAAAATCCGCAGGATGTGGTTGGAAACAGAAAAGAGGTTATAAAAAGGCTTGGAGCCGACAGCTGGTCATCGGGCTGCCGCCCTGATAAGTTCTCAGTATTTTTGCCTGCATACACAGGACCGGGCGCAAAGTCGCCCTATATTGAAGATGACCAGTATTATTATACAATTGGCATAAATACTGCAAAATCTGATGTCTCTCCTTTTTTCGGGATTAACCCTCCGCTTGCAAAAGCTGAAAATCCCGGTGATATAAAAGATGGATTTTTAACCTCAAAATTGAAGTACTATGATTTCAGTAAGATGATAAACCGCTATAAAGATGACAGGATAAGCCTGGAGAATATAAAAAAGGATGCAGACAGCATTATTTCAATAGGCAACCTCACCACAGTATATATGATTTGTGCGTTTTTAAGAGGTACGGAAAATTTCCTTATTGATATGGTTGCAAATAAAAAACTTGCAGAAAAAATTGTTGATGAAGTGTCCGCTTTTTGCCTTGAATACGCAAACCTCGAGCTTGAACATTTTGGCGGCAGGGCAGAATATTACGGAACATGGGACGATGTTGCCGGCCAGGATAAAATGATGTTTGCGCCTGAGCTTTTCAGGAAATACTTCCTCCCTGTTTATAAAAAACTGATTGAAAATGTTAAAAAACATAATATAATTTTTGGTTTTCATGTCTGCGGAAGTGTACACGAATTCCTGCCGTACATGATAGACGCAGGCATAGATGTATTTGATGTTGTGCAGACTTCAGCAAAAAATATGGATCTGGAGACAGTATTTAGATTGTATGGAAAAGATGTCTGCATTCATGGAGGGATAGATGTCCAGAAGGTCCTTTTAAATAGAAAACCTCAAGGAGTAAAAGAGGAAGTTAAAAGAATAAATGATTTATGGGGCAACCGGGGCGGTGCAATTATCGCACCTTCTCACCTGATATTGCCGGAAACCCCGATTGAAAATATCCTGGCTATTTATGATATAAATTAATTTAATAAATATTGAAACACATAGATCTCTGGAGCACAAAAACATGAAATATGACGAGAAACTATACCTTACCTTTCTTGAAAAGCTCTACCTGGTTAGGCGCTTTG
>CAZGTW010000171.1:0-2333 GCA_964528815.1 uncultured Actinomycetota bacterium
ATGTATTTTCAGGCCCGGTTTTAAATCCTCTTTCCAGAGATAATAAAGGTAAGTTACGGCCATTCTGTAAGGGTTTTTTATTGTAATTTCACCACCCGGCAGTAATTTTTCAGTAAGGTGGGAAACTCTTTCAAATTCAAGCTCTTCATTTACTGTAAAGACTTCGCTGCCCCATATTTTGCCGTCGTCACCATAGCCGGTGCCATCCCAGGCAAAACCAATTATTTTACCTTTATTTTTTCCCAGCAGTCCGTTTTCAGCTATAACTGATGCCACATGTGCCTTGTGATGCTGCACCTTTATTTTTTTTGCATAAGGCGCATATTCTTTGGCTATACCTGATGCCAAATATAGCGGGTGGCTGTCATAAGCTATGCATGATACTCTTTCAAGTCCAAAGATATCGCAATAATTTTTCAGTGTTTCTTTATAAAAATCTGCAGTTTCAGCATTATCCATGTCGCCTATATGCTGGCTCACTATTGCGAAATTTCCATGAAGCAGACAAAAAGTATTTTTTTCCTGGGCCCCTGCAGCAAGTATTATATTTTTGCCAGTGCTATTTTCAATTTTTACCGGATAAGGGGCAAAACCTCTTGCGCGCCTCATAATCATCTCTTTCTTACTAATGACTTTTAATACAGAGTCATCATATTTTGAAAAGATTTCTCTGTCATGCAGCAAAAAATAATCACAAATATGGCCGAGCTTTTTTACTGCTTCATCATTTCCTGAAGATATTGGCTCCTCTGATATATTGCCGCTGGTCATTACAAGCGGCAGGCCTGTATTTTTAAAAAGTATATGATGAAGAGGGGTGTATGCAATCATAATTCCTTCGCAGTTGTTAAATCCTGACACTGTCGGGCACACAGGTTTTACCACGGGTTTATTTAAATGGGGCTTTTTAACAAGTACAATCGGGGCTGCGGGGGATAAAAGGCTGGCTATTTCAGCTTTTTTCAGCTTATAGTGTGACAATGCCATTTCAATGTCTTTAAACATTACAGCAAAAGGTTTTGAGGGCCTGTTCTTTTTATGCCTGAGTCGGGATACTGCTTCATCATTTGTCGCATCGCAGGCAATCTGGAACCCTCCGAGGCTTTTTATTCCCACTATATTTCCGGCAAGAAGCATTTTTGAGGCTTCAAGTATAGCATCTTTGCAATCAATAATGCGCCCGCCTTTGTCTGCCAGCATAACTTGCGGCCCGCATACATTGCAGGCATTGGGTTGTGCATGAAAGCGCCTGTCTGCAGGATCAGTATATTCTTTACGGCAGTCAGGGCACATCTCAAATGCTTTCATTGTTGTGTTCGGCCTGTCGTATGGCATTTTCTCTATTATTGTAAACCTGGGACCGCAATTGGTGCAGTTAGTGAAAGGGTACGAGTATCTTCTTTTATTTTTTCTGTCCATTATTTCTTTGGAACACTTGCTGCAGGTGGCAAGGTCAGGCGATACGAGCTGGAATTTTCTCTCTTTAACCATTGTTTTCTCTATAGAAAATCCTTTGAAATTTTCATGATTTGAAATGCAGTATGAAATATCTTCGATTAATGCAGGAGCAGGTTTTTTTTGTATTATTTTTCCTATAAATTGTTTCACCCGGTTTTCATCCGGGGCATTGATTTTAACAAGGACACCTTCTGTTGTGTTGCATACAGAGCCGGCAAATCCTGACTCTGTTGCAAGTCTCCAGATAAACGGTCGAAAGCCTACGCCCTGGACAATGCCCTTAACGGATATCTCATATGTAAATCCAACAGTGAAATTTTTTTCATGCTTTATGTCTTCCATAGCGCTTTCTAACTGCAAATTGCGATTTTGTTTTTAATTTTATTTTATTTTATTTATAATTACTATTAAATTAATTGTAATTAAAAAAGCATATTTTTACAGCCCGATTAAAATGGAAATAATAAAAGAAAATGTATCCGGACATTATAACTTTCCGGACAGCGCAGGAATAGTCAAGACACAATTTTATACTTTTGGGCAGTCGCCAGTCGGGCTGATGCTGGAAAATGGTGAAAAAATCGGGCCCGTAACAGTTGCTTATGAGACTTATGGCAGCCTTAATGATTCCGGAAGTAATGCCATCCTGATATTCCATGCCCTCTCAGGAGATGCACATGCTGCAGGATATAACAGCCCTGAGGATAAGAAGCCTGGATGGTGGGATATGATGATAGGGCCCGGTAAGCCCTTTGATACCAGAAAGTATTTTATAATCTGTTCAAATATCCTGGGTGGATGCAAAGGTACAACAGGCCCTTATTCGATAAATCCAGCGACAGGCAGCCCGTATGGCCTGTCTTTTCCTGAAATAA
>CAZGTW010000172.1:0-2309 GCA_964528815.1 uncultured Actinomycetota bacterium
TGGCGGAGAGGGAGGGATTCGAACCCCCGGAGGACAAAGCCCTCAACGGTTTTCAAGACCGCCGCTTTCAACCGCTCAGCCACCTCTCCGGAAGTAAAGATTATAGCATACCTGTAAAATTATAAAATAACATCAGCTCTTCTTTTTTATAATTTCCAGACCGCCCAAATATTTCCTGAGAATTTCAGGAACAATAATGCTGCCATCCCTGTCCTGATAGTTTTCCATTATTGCCATGAGCATCCTTCCCATTGCACAGGCAGTACTATTCATCGTATGTACAAGACCTTTCCTGTCCCCATCCTTAAACTTGATGTTTAACCTTCTTGCCTGGAAATCAGTATCATTTGAGCATGATGCTATTTCCCGGTAGTTTTGCTGTGAAGGTATCCAGGCTTCAAGGTCATATTTCTTGGCATTAGGTGTGCCGATGTCTCCTGTGCACATATTCATTATCCTGTAATGCAGCCCGAGCCCCTTAACAATATTTTCCAGAGTATCCCTTAACATTTCATAGTCATCCCAGCTTTTATCAGGGTGAGAGAAAATAAACATTTCTATCTTGTCAAACTGATGTACCCTGAACAGCCCTCCCATATCCTTGCCATAACTTCCTGCTTCCCTTCTAAAGCATGTGGAATAAGCAGCATACTTAAGCGGCAGCAGATTTGCATCAAGAACTTCTTCAGCATGATATCCGCAAAGCGGAACCTCTGCTGTTCCCACAAGGAATAATTCATCAAGTTCAGTTTTATAATACTGGGATGCTTCAACCGGGAAAAACCCGGTTCCATACATAGCCTTTTCTTTTACCAGAACAGGCGGTATAAGCGGAGTAAATCCCCTTTCCATAAGTAAACCAAGAACATATTGCACCAGAGCAAACTGCAGCCTCACTGCTTCGTTCTTAAGGAAAATAAATCTGGCACCGGATATTTTTGAAGCTCTTTCTTCATCTATAATATTAAGTGCATTACCGATTTCCACATGGTTTTTCACTTCAAAATCAAATTGGGGTTTTTCACCGACAGAATAAGCAATAACATTGCCGCTTTCATCTTTTCCTGCAGGCACTGAGCTGTGGGTAATATTGGGATATGCTGCTATCCTGTTTGAAAACTCTTTTTCACTAACCTGCAGTTTTTCTTCAAGAGTTTTCAGCTCATCATTAAGCTGTTTCATCCTTGTAATCATTTCCTGTTTTTTATCTCCTGAAAGCGATGGAACCTTTTTGGATGCTTCATTTTTTTGTGCCCTGATTTCATCAACCTTAAAAATAAGGCCCCTTCTTTGCGCATCAAGTTTAAGGTCACCATCTATATCTATTTTCATTCCCCTTTTTTCAATCTCTGCTTTAAAAATTTTGGGATTTTTTCTTAGAAGTTCTACATCTATCACTGGGCGGTTCCTCCACTAAAGAATTCATAAAAAATTAAAAAATATAAAAATTCTGTTTATCCTGACCATACGGGATACGAGCCAAGAAGTTTTACAAGATATACTGTGTTACGCAGGCTCTCAAGTGCCTCATATATTTCCCTGTCATGGACATGGCCCTCCATGTCAATCATGAAGACATAATCACCAAGGTCCTTTTTTGCTGGCCTTGATTCCAGGCGGGTTAAGTTTATTTCCCTCTCAGCAAATTCCTTAAGTATATTAAACAAACTGCCTGGTTTATCTTTTTTTAAAAAACATACAATCGATGTCTTGTCCGTCCCTGTTCTTTTTGCTATATGGCTGCCTATTACAATAAATCTTGTCTTATTTTCCTTATTGTCTTCGATATCACTTACAAGTATTTCGAGCCCATATATCTGAGCGGCGATCTTTGTCCCTATGGCTGCACTGTCGCCTGATGTTTCTTTAAGTTTTTTTACTGCTTCAGCTGTACTGTTTGCTGCTATTATTTCAGCATCCGGAAAATGCTGGCTTAAATAAATCCTGCATTGTGCAGTTGCATGCGGATGGGATATTATTTTTTTTATATTTTTTAGACCGGACTTGCTTAACCCGATCAGGTGATGTTTTATAGGTATAGCTATTTCTGCAATTATCTTTGCTTCACTTTCAAACGTGAGTACATCCTGGGTAAGATTGACTGAACCCTCAATTGAATTCTCAATGGGTATAACACCATGGTCTGCCTCTCCCCTGTCTACACTTCTTATGACTTCTGTAATAGTAGGATAAGCAATTTTTGCAATTTCAGCTATTTGACTGTCATGGGCATCTTTTAATGAAACCACTTTCGAAAGATATTTAATTAAGGCTTCTTCTGTAAAAGTGCCCTGGGGACCAAGATATGA
>CAZGTW010000173.1:0-2301 GCA_964528815.1 uncultured Actinomycetota bacterium
GCCCCGATAGTTACCCACCAGATGTACCAGTATGGATTTGCAAGGCTTATAAGTATTCCTTTGCCCACAATGACGAATGTGTTTTTTGTCCCAAGGTTCTCTGCTATTTTTTTATTTGTATCAAGGTCAAGCTTAACTTTTTTTCGTAAAATCGAAACTATTATGTCTGCTGCCATATATATAAGGAATGCACCGCCGAGGATGCTGATGATTTTTACTACAAGCGGGTTGTCAAGGTATTTAAGTATTCCAAGGTAAAAGCTTATTACTATCAAGAGTTCAAGTATGGAGTGTCCGACAACTATAAAGACAGATGTCCAGAAACCTTTTTTTGCCACGCTTGTGATTACAAGTGTAAACATGGGGCCTGGCATCAGCGCCCCGGTAAATGCCACCATAAGTGAGCCAAAAAATATCTGTGTAATACCATTCATTTAGACTGAGACTTCATTTACAAGCTGGCCTATTTTTTCTATCTCGCAGACTATTTTATCTCCCGGGTTAAGCAGTTTCTTTTCTTTAGAGAATATGCCGACGCCTGCCGGTGTGCCGGTAGCAATAAGGTCGCCCGGGTCAAGAGTCATAGAAAAAGAAATGAAAGAGATAAGTTCTTTTATTTTAAAAATCATGTCAGAAGTATTTGAGTTCTGCCTGAGCTCCCCATTTACATAAGACTTAAGGTTCAGATTCTGCGCATCTTTTATTTCATCACGCGGCACAATGACAGGGCCTATTGGTGCAAAAGTATCAAAACTTTTTGCCCTGAACCACTGGCCCTCGTTTTTTTGCAGGTCCCTTGCAGTGATGTCATTTATAATGGTATAGCCATATATAAAATCCTTTATATTTTCCGGCGCAATATTTTTTGCTGTCCTGCCTATAATTACTGCAAGCTCGACCTCGTAATCCAGTTCTTTTACCTGGGGAGGATAAATTATTTTTTCCCCGTTTTTAATGATAGCGCCGTTTGCTTTTGCAAAAAGAACCGGCTTTTCCGGAAACCTTCCATCCTGTTCCTTTACATGGGAACTGTAATTCATGCCGACACATACGACTTTGCCGGGCCTGTAATTATTGATATCCGGAATTTTTAAGTTTTCTGTTTTTACAATGTTATCCAATTAAATCCCTTCCTGACTTAAATAATTTTAAATATTATACCAGTTGAGACTGAAAATTTTACAAATATGTTGTAATATATTTATTATATGGATAACAATTATTTATAAGGGCCTTATAGATTTAAAAAAATAACTATGGAAAAACGAATACTTGGCAGCACAAATGAAAAACTCTCAATAATTGGTTTTGGGGGAATTGTCGTAATGGATGAATCAAGGTGGGATGCTTCACGCTACGTCTCGCAGGCAATAGACAGGGGAGTAAATTATTTTGATGTTGCGCCACAGTATGGAAATGCACAGGAAATGCTTGGACCGGCATTAAAACCATTTCGTAAGGATGTATTTCTTGCCTGCAAGACTTTGCAGCGAAGCGCAAAGGGTGCAGAAAAAGAACTTCATGATTCTTTAAAAAAGCTAAAAACTGATTATTTTGACCTTTACCAGTTTCATGCTGTAGTAACTTCAGATGAAGTCAAACGCATCATAGGACCCGGAGGCGCACTTGAAGTTTTTGTGAAAGCAAAAGAAAAAGGGCTTATAAGATATATCGGGCTTACTGCGCACACAGAGGAAGCTGCAATAGAGCTTATGAATGCATATGATTTTACAAGCATTCTTTTTCCATTTAACTGGGCACTGTGGTTAAGAGATGGATTTGGCCCGGGTGTACTTGAGCTGGCTGCTAAAAAGGGGATTGGGATACTTGCTTTAAAGAGCCTTTGCAGAAGAGCGCTAGAGGAAGGCGAGCAAAGGCCATGGAAAAAGTGCTGGTATGTGCCAGAGGATGATTTCAGTGATGCTGCACTTGACTTGAGGTTTACGCTTTCCCTTAAAGGAGTGACTTCTGCAGTTTCACCGGGCCATGCCGAACTTTTGTGGCTTGCATGTGATATTGCTGATAACCTTTCACCTTTGACAGATGAGGAAATTTCTTTGCTTAAGGAAAAATCAGGCAAGGTCAATACCATAATTCAGGGTCTTAAAGTAATCTGAAATTAAAAATAATAGTGCATTTTTTTTCTGTGATAAAGTTCTCTGTAGAATGATTTTTCCAAGCAATTTTCCCTCATTTTTGAAAAATAATTTTTTTTGTGTTTATGGATAATAAAATTAAAGTATCATTTGTAATCTTTGATATGGACGGGCTGATGTTTGATACCGAAAGGCTTGCTATGGA
>CAZGTW010000174.1:0-2217 GCA_964528815.1 uncultured Actinomycetota bacterium
GCAACATAAAGCAGGCCATCTGCTTTCTTTATAAGTGTGGAAATATCTTCGCCTTTTTTCTCGCATACACCGCCGCTTATAGTTACTTTAAGGTCCCTGCCATCCCATTTTATTTGTTCCACACCCTCGGCAATTCTTTTTGCCGATTCTATAGCGCCTTTTAAATCAGTAAGTACAAACAATACAAGAAACTCTTCTCCGCCGAACCTGCCAACCATATCAGTTTTCCTCAGCGTGCTTTCAATAAAACTTGAAACTCTTGCAAGAACCTCATCACCGAAAAGATGCCCGTATGTATCATTTACTTTCTTGAAATTATCTATATCAAACATTGCTATGGATAGGGGCTGTTTGTATCTGTTGTTTTCATCAATTAACCTTGCAAGGGTATCTATTATATAGCGATGATTAAACAGGCCTGTCAAACCGTCTGTAATGGACAGCTTCTCCAGTATCTCATTTTTTTGCTGAAGCAGGTCCCGGCTGATTTTTAACTCAATATGGGTCCTTGCCCTTGCTTTAAGTTCATAACTGTTAAAAGGTTTTGTAATATAATCGACAGCACCGACTTTAAATCCTTTAATAATATCTTCATTATCTACTTTGGCTGTCAGAAATATCAGGGGTATATCCCTGGTCTCCTGGATGCTTTTCAGTTTTTTGCAGGTTTCATACCCATCCATGCCAGGCATCATAATATCCATTAATATAAGGTCCGGTCTGATATCATTTGCAATTGCTATGGCCTGGTGGCCATTTGTTGCAATAGCTATTTTGTAATTTTCCGGCTTTAAGACGCTACCCAATACTTGAAGATTTTCCATAGTGTCATCGACTATTAAAAGAAGCGGCTGCTTTTTATATATTTCATTTTCTTCCATTTGGATTATTCCTTTATGAGCTTTTTATTTTGCTGACAATATCTTCAAACTCAGCAAGAGTTGTAGACAGGTTTTCCAGGTCAAAACTATTTGCCTGGGCGGATAGTTTTTTGCCCCACTGGTAAATCGCCTCCAGGCCGTTTTCCCGGGCAAATGCAGTCATTTTTGCAGCAAATTCTTCTATGTCATTTATAATAAATTCTCTCTTTACTTTTAAATATTCATTTAAGAATTCATTTTCCAGCCTGTTTATTATTTCAGGTGATATGTGCGTGACTTTTTTATCTTTTTCTTTTTTATTGTCCAAAACAGTTTGCTTGCCGCTGATGCTATCTATTGTTTTTTCATCAGATTTTGTCTCAAAACTAAGGTATTTTTTAATTTCAGAAATCAGCTCCTGTCTTCTGACAGGTTTTCTTATATAACCGTCACAATTTATTTTTTTAATGTCTTCTTCTGTTGATTTCATTGCAGAAGCAGTCAGCACAATGACAGGGATCCTTTTTAATTTGTTGTCATTTTTCAGTATCTTTATTGCCTCATAGCCGTCCATTACAGGCATCCTCAAATCCATCAGTATAAGATCAGGATTTTTGCTTTTTGCCATATTTATTGCTTCTTTACCATTTACTGCTTCCATGACACGCAGGCCATAGAGCGCCAGTATTTCATTTAAAAGCAGCCTGTTTGACTCGATATCATCTACTATAAGGATCTTCTGGTTGTTGAATTTAATATCTTCATTTAATAGCTTTTCTTCTTTGATTCCGGAATCGACAGATGCAACTGATACTTCCTTCATTTTTACTGCAAAAGTGCTTCCTTTTCCTGTCATGCTTTCAACAGCTATTTCCCCGTTCATCATCTCAACCAGCCTTTTTGTTATTGAGAGCCCGAGGCCGGTCCCTCCATACTTTTTGACGCTCAGCCCGCTGCTTTGCTTGAAAGCATCAAAGATTATTTTCTTATCTTCCTGTGAAATACCTATCCCTGTATCTTTTACAGAAAATATAAGGTCTATTTTGCTTCTGTCAGGATAAAAAACACCTTTTACCTTAAGCTCAATATATCCTTCATCAGTAAACTTGACTGCGTTTCCAACAAGGTTAAATAATATCTGCCTCATCCTGACTTCATCAAGAAGTAATGACTTGGGAAGTTTTTCATCAATATCTGTAAGAAGCTTAAGGCCCTTATCCTTGATTTTTACAGAAAATATCCTGGCAATATCATTGAAAAGTTCGTGGGGGTCAACGGGCCTGTACTGGAAATCTATTTTGCCTGCTTCAATTTTTGAAAGGTCGAGAATGTCATTGATAAGTTCAAGAAGGGTGTT
>CAZGTW010000175.1:0-2209 GCA_964528815.1 uncultured Actinomycetota bacterium
TCAATTCTTCCGGATTTAAAATCAGGATAATTATTGTGCATGCTGTTTTAATCAGGATTTTATTTTTATATTAAATCAAAATAAATTCAGATTAAAAGTATCTGTACATAATTCAATAATCAAATAATAAAATGTGAGGTTTATGCCATAATGAAATCATTAATACTGAAATCTCCCGGGCAGCTTGAATTATCTGAAAGAGAAATCCCCGGTATTTCATCATCAGAAGTTCTTTTAAAGGTAAAAGCTGCTGCAATATGCCATACTGATTTTGTAGTAATGAACGGTCAGCACACCTGGGCAACCTATCCCTGTATTCTGGGACATGAGTTTTCAGGTATAGTTGAAGAGGCCGGTGGCAGCGTTGCCAATGTAAAAAAGGGGGACAGGGTTACAGCAATTTCATATATTTACTGCGGATATTGCAGTGCTTGCAGAAAGGGCATGCATAATGCCTGTACAAGTGTAAGGGGGATACCTTTCCACATGGAGGGCGCGTTCCAGGAAATGATGGCTGTGCCTTCTCTTATGCTGTATAAATTCTCTGATAGGCTCAGTTTTGAAGAGGCATCTATAACTGAATGTGCAGCAAATGGGTATTCTGCTGTCGACAGGGCATGCATTGAGCAGGGAGATAAAGTTGTAATAATAGGTCCGGGGCCCGTGGGGTTATTTGCTCTGCAGTTTGCAGCACTGAAACAGCCCGAAGCCCTTATAATGCTGGGTACAAGGCAGGAGAGATTGAAAATGGCAAGCTCTCTTGGTGCGACACATGTTGTAAATGTCAGAGAAGAGGACCCGTACAAAAAAGTTATGGATATTACAAATGGCTATGGGGCAGATGCAGTAATTTTTTGTGGCGGCGGTCCTGATGCCTGGCAGCTTGCCGAGAGCATGCTGGCGTCTTATGGAAGAGTAATAATGGAAGCACTGCCTGACAGGGCAGATGAAAAATGGCCCGTTACTGTTTTTAAATTCACTGAGAAGTCTATCGGTTTTCTGGGAGTGTCCGGATATAATGGGTCCCAATTTGAAAAAGCCCTGTCGCTTATGGAAAACGGCAAGGTCAGTGTTTCACCGCTTATTACCCATACTTTTCCTCTTGAAGAATATAAGCAGGCTTTTGAGACTTCAGAAAAAAGGATAAGCGGGGCAATAAAAGTGGTTTTTAACTCTTTCCAATAGTTTTACAGGATTATTTGGATTCAATAATAAATATAATGGTATTGTAGAGATATAATGTGTGAATATATAAAAGGAAATATCTTTAAAAAAAATATTAACGGAATTATTGGCAGTAAGCTTTAATAGAATAAATGAAACAGAAAATTACAATGAAATTTATTGCAGAAAAAGCCGGCGTGTCTGTTGCCACAGTCTCAAGTGTGATGAATAAGAGTAGTTTTGTAAGCAAGGAATTGACTGACAGGGTCAATAAAGTCATCAAGCGGTATAATTACCATAAAGATTTTCTGGCAACCAGTCTGCGCAAAAGGCTGACAAGGCTCATAGGCATAATAATTGTTGACTTGTCAAATCCTGTAAATGCATCATTGTGCGGTGAAGTGGAAAAAAACTTCAGGAAAGACGGTTACAGCGTTACCATATCCAGCAGTGAGCTGGATTATAACATTGAGAAAGAATGCATTGATATATTTATCATGAGAAATGTCGATGGAATAATAATAATCCCCCTGATGGAAGGACGGGAACATTACAGTAATCTTTTTGATTCAGGAAAACCGGTTGTAATACTGAACAGGGAATACAAAGGCACAAATGCAGATTTTGTAATGTTTGACAGTTATGATGCAATGTTAGCTGCAGTTGACCACCTTGCAGATTTTGGTCATAAAAAAATTGCATACATAAGCAGGGAAATGCACCTGTCTCATAGTGCACGCCGATTTAAAGGTTACCTGGATGGATTGAAAAAAAATAATATTGATTTTGATGAAACCCTTGTTTTTACAGGCAATGATTTTTCCTTAAAATCAGGATATGAGACCATGCAGGAAATACTTGAGCTTAGTCAAAGACCGACTGCAGTCATTGCCTTTAATGACCAGATTGCGATTGGAGCCATTAAGGCAGCAAAAGATGCAGGTTTGAGTATACCTGAAGATATTTCAATAATAGGTGCTGATAATAATCCATTTGGCAGCTACATGGAAAAGCCACTTACTACACTTGATTCAAATATAAAAGA
>CAZGTW010000176.1:0-2206 GCA_964528815.1 uncultured Actinomycetota bacterium
AAGGTCAAATACCATTATAAGAACCATTGTCGATATGCCGATTTCAACAGGAAACCTGAATTTTCTGGTCAGTACATAGACATAAGAAAGTTCCCCTGTCCTTGCCGGCAGCACCATTACAAAAGCATTCCTGATAAGCGCTGTCAAAAACATATCAAAAAACCTGATATTGCCTGTGCCGACAAGCAGTTGCGTTCGATATGCCCTGAAAAGATCACTTATAAAAATAATACTTATAGCAGCTATTATTGAAGGTTTATAAATATTGACAATTGCATTTTTTATTTCTTCAAAAGATACCTGCCGCAGCAGAAAAATAACCAGAAATATCCCGAATCCCACCACAATGACTATATTTAAAATCCTGAACAGGAGGCTGCGCCATTTCCTGGATTTTTTTTGCAGTTTATCTTCTCCGGTTTTATTGATTTCATTAATGGCCTGGACATTACCAGGGCTGTTATCCCCTTTTAATTTATTTTCAATACTGCCATTATTATTGTCTGATTGTTCGGGCATGTTTTAAAAACTCCGAAGTATTTTTCCAAATGCAGGGAAACTTTTAGATACCCTGGAGCATAAGATTATACCAGAATGTAAAACACAAATCTAACTACTTAAAAACAGTAAATAAATCACAATGGGCATTATTTAATGATTTATCTTACAAATCTTGAAAAATTATTTATTAAATGCCCATACCGCAAAATGCTAATATGAAGAAAGTGCAGTACTGATACCTTATTAAATATTTCAAAATATATAGTTCTTAATATTGTGGTAATTGCCAGTAACAGGCCTCCGATTAAACTGATTAGAGGTACAGTATTTATTTTTTTACGGTCATTTGTTGCAAACTTTTGTATCTGCTTCTTTAAAGGAGACATTATTTTTATTATGGATTCGCCATATTTTGAATAGTATATCTTGAAAAGAAGTGCCCTCTTAAGTGATTTGCCCCTGTAAACCCTCCATGGAAATCTCCTGTAGCACTGGAGTATCTGTTTTCTGGTAAACTGCGGCATTTTAAGGTAAGTATCAGTCCTTGATACAAACTCCTCTTCTTCCTTTTCTTTTTCGATAAAATTGTTTTCTACGCAGATATCGTACAGTGGAGTTCCAGGATAGGGTTCAAAAATGTAATTTACTATGCTGTTTGGCTGGATTTTACGGTTGAGGTTAACTGTTTCCATGTGGTTTGCAACAGTTTCAAACGGAAAACCGACTATATTGAATGTCTTTGTCTTTATTCCTACTTTCTTGGCAAGAATGAAAGCGTCTTCGATCTTTTTATTGCTCATGGGCCTGTTTAAAACTTCTTTCCTGAATTTTTCATCGCCCTGCTCAAGGCCCATTGCAATACGGTAGCATCCGGCATCTTTGAGCATTTCAAGGATGGATTCATCAAGGTTCTCGACCCGGGTATTTATCTCAAAAGGGTAGCCAATCTCAGACTTATATGCTTTACAGAATTGCTCGACATAGTTCTTGTTTATAGTAAAGACATCATCATTTAAATAAACAGATTTGACTTTATACCTTGTTACTACATCTTTTATCTCAGCAATTACATTTTCCATGCTGCGAAACCTTACATATTTTCCATCAGCAACTTTACGAAGGCCGCTGTTGCTGCAATATGTGCAGCTGTAAGGGCAACCCCTGGAAGCCATGAACTCTGCCCTGTCATAATCTGAATTTACAATTTCCTGGAAATCAAAAAGCTCCCTGTCAACAAACGGAAGCTCATCCAGGTTTTCAATAAAAGGCCTGCAGGGATTTGAATAGACTTTACCATCCTTTTTGACCCGGATATTCTTTATTCCTGTAATGTCCTGGCCTTTTTCAAGCGCATTTACAAGTTCAAGCAGCGCAAATTCACCTTCACCTACACACACTGCATTGAGATATTCGTTTGTCTCAAGTTCCTGGGGCACTAAGCTTATATGCGGCCCGCCGCATATTGTAAAAACGCCAAGATGGCTGATATCTTTAAGAAGCCTTTTTATATATTTATACTGGAAGCTAACTGTAGTGATGCCAACTATATCCGGCTTAAACTGTTCGATTTTAGATATAAGGGGTTTGGGGTTATAATTTCCATAAATATACTGAAGGTCAGTCTGGTGGCCGGCTTTTTTTAGCATTGCTGAAAGTGAGCCAAGGCCGTAATGGTAACTTAATGCACCGCCCCTTATATTTATAT
>CAZGTW010000177.1:0-2191 GCA_964528815.1 uncultured Actinomycetota bacterium
AAGATATTATATATTAATTTTAAAAAATGCAAGTAATATTTAACAAATGCATTTTCAAGCTTTTTCCCCACCGTGCGACTGCAAAAGTATCCACCAAGGTCTGCAAAATGCCCGGCATTAAAAAGAAAATTTAAAGTATTTCCTCAGAAATAACTATTATGCTGTCTTTTTCATCAAATATGATTTCTGAAGATTTTTCAGGGTTTAAGTATATGCCGAAGTTCCTGTTTTCATAAGCTTCCTGGGCAGCTATCTTGTAGCCTATTGCGACTTCGTTTTTATTACTTGCAGCTTTTACAAGTGTCGCATAATTTACTGCTGTCCCTGTTTTAACATAACCTGCTATATTCTTAAGGTAAATCTCGGAACCATAATCACTTAAAAGGTCGTCAAAAACGGGCCCGAGTTGCCTGTTTTCAGAAAGCTGAGAAAGAAAAAGGCTGGAGAGCCGCTCGCTGACAATAAAATCATTGACTTTAGCTACTTTTGCAAGTTCCCTGTTTGATACATCAAGGATCTCACTGGTAATGGAAAAGGAAAGATTATTTTTCTCTGCAATATCACGAAGATGCACAAGCGTCATAAGCGTTATGCTATCGGCTTCCTGGAGAGCCAGGGCATTATATGCCAGAACAACGATATGATTAAAATTATTTTTCAGGACAATATTTTCCAGTAATTCATAATCTGTAATATCTCCGCTTAAAAAATCAAGTTTTGCATTTTTAACGCTGATATCAAAAATCCCCGGCTCATCACATTGCTGGATTTTATCCCTTATTGCATCTACCATTTTGGAATCTGCAAGTATTGAGATTTTTGTACCGTCAACAATATAATTATCAAGCTCATTTATTATTATCTTACCGCTGTCATTCCACCCAAGAATCAGTATACTTTCCTCTTTTAAACCGGTTTTTACCCCTGGTTCTATAATATTTTCATCTGATACATATGCTTGAGCATCATCAACTTTTAACTCATTTTCATTTGCACAAATTGCAATTATCCTGTCCGTGGCTTCAATTATTGTATCCATGGAAGGATTAAGTTTTACTATACCTGCCGATTCGATTCCAATAACCGAGCATTTTTCAAACATGAAAAGCGAATCCTTAAAAGTTATGCCGGAAAGCTCCTTTATGTTTTTCATGTTTATTTCATCTCCCTCAAAACTTAAGAGGTCATTGTATACAATTGAAAGTCCGGGCTGGTAACATGTGTGGGCAATAAGTTCTGCAATGAATTTCTTGTTTAAAACAAACCTTGCCCGTCCCTGTCCGGCAATCTGCGCCGTGTTTAAGTTCCTGTATTTTTTCATCATTGCAACTATTGCAACACTGGATTGGCCCATGCCGCCAATAGTATTATTTATTGCAAGTAAAGTCTTTACTAACCTTGAATCCGAATCTTCAAGGATTATTACTGATTTTGAATCAGGTATGTTTACAATTTTCAAATCATTTACTGATACCGGGTTACCCTGCCTGCAGACTATTTTTAAGTTCCGGGGAAGCTCTATCCTTTCTCTGATTTCGTCATCCATGCTAACTTTTTCCCTGTCACCCATTATAACTATGGTATTTTTCTTTCTGCCTCTACCTGCTTCTGCCAGGTTTGAAATTATTGCAAAAATCATTTCCGACCATCCAAGTATAATAGTATGGTCCTTTTCAATGACTTTTGAGCGGCCCTTCTGGAGGGCCCTTATTTTCTGATCTATTCCTGAGGTCAGAAGTCCTATCAGCAAACTTGTAATTAAAATGCTTACAAGGGCGCTTATAAGCGCAAGGATAAAGTAAATGATACCCATCCTTCCGTCACCCATGAGTCCAGAATTAAGGGTCCGGAAAATGCTGAGCCAGAAAATTTCAAAGAAATTCATTTCAGGAAAGATTCTTGTGGCCCACACCACCAGGGCAAATATAATTATAAATGCACTTGTTACTACTGCGAGAAAACCAATAAGCGACAGCATGCCGCGTGACATCACATTATCAAACCAGTACCTGCCTCTTAAGCCTTGCTGCTTTTTTGAGGAAGGGTCTTTTTTTATACTCATAAAACCCCCCTGATTAAAAGGATAGAATATTATATTTGAAGTAATTATAAAAAAAATCAGTAAAAAATAAAAAAAATAAAAGAGGCTTAAAAGATATTTATCTCTTCTAAGCCTCTTTTTTAAAAATAC
>CAZGTW010000178.1:0-2181 GCA_964528815.1 uncultured Actinomycetota bacterium
GCAGCAGCGGTTTATTTAAAAAATTCAAGTATAAATAAGGAAGGACATCAATGGTTAAGGCATCAAAAAATTTCCTGATATTTGATTTCGGGGCAAGTAACGGCAGGGCCTCAGTTGCAAGTTATGATGGCAGCAAGTTTGATTTTGAAGTGATCCACAGGTTTGACAATGTACCTGTTTATTTGGGCGACACCCTTTACTGGGATTTTTTAAAACTTTTTTCAGAACTTAAAACAGGGATTTCACTTGCTGCAAAAAAATACAGCAAGATAGAATCGCTGGGCATTGATACATGGGGAGTCGATTTTGGCCTGGTTGACAAAAATGGGGCCCTTATCTCAAACCCTATACACTACAGGGACAAGCACCGTAACAGCATGCCCGATGAAGTCTATAAACATATAAAGGGCAGGGAATTATTTGAACTTACAGGATGCTCACTTGCATCATATTTCAGCCTTTTCAGCCTTTATTCACTTAAAATAAGAAACTTTACCGAATACTCAGCCGCAGACAAGTTTTTGATGATGCCTGATCTTTTCAACTATTTCCTTACAGGTGTGGCTGTAAATGAATATACTGAGGCCCACACAAGTCTTATGGTAAATCCTTTCACGATGAAATGGGAAAATAAGATTCTTGAGCGGCTATCTTTGAGAAAAGATATTTTTGGCAATATAGTACAGCCAGGCACAAATCTGGGGAGCCTGCAGAAAAGTGTATGCAGCGAGCTTGAGCTGGGACCAATATCTGTTATTGCGCCTGGCTCACACGATACCCCGTCAGCAATAGCAGGAATACCAATTGTCGACAAAAAAAGAAACTCCATGTTAATAAGCATCGGCACATGGGGCATAACAGGAATCGAGATGGATAAACCCCTTATAAATGACAGGGTATTTGAGACAGGGTATGCAAATGAAGCGGGAGTGGAAGGTAAAATAATGCTATTCAAGAACTTTGCAGGCATGTGGCTGATACAGAAATGCAGGGACAGGTGGCTTAAAGAGTCTTCCAACAATATTTCATGGGACGACATAATGTATATGGCAAAAGATACTCCTTCAAAGAATTCTTTTATTGATGTTGATGCAAATGATTTTATTGTTGAGATAAATGACATGCCTGGCGCAATTACAAGGTTCTGTAAAAATACCGGACAAGCTGTACCTGGAAGCATCGGAGAGATAGCAAGAGTAATCTATGAAAGCATTGCATTGAAGGTAAGACATGGCCTGGGGCTGCTGGAAAGCATGCTGGGTAAGAAGTTTGATTCAATACACATGGTTGGCGGGGGCACAAAGGATGTGCTGTTTTGCCAGTGGATTGCAGATGCAACCGGGCTCACTGTGCATGCGGGTCCGACAGAAACTGCGTCAGTCGGCAACCTCCTCATGCAGCTTAAAGCCGCTGGTGAGATTATGGGGCTTGAAGATGGAAGGCAAATAGCGCACAGGTCAGCAGTAGTTAAAGAATATGCCCCGGCGAATACAAAATACTGGGATAATGCGTTTGAGGGCTTTAAAAAGATAGTAAAATAAGCCTGGTATCAACTGGGGCCAAACAAATATAAATTATCTCAGGAAAATAAAACTGCTATCGCTGATTTTAATAACAATCAATAATTGAGCAGCCAGGAGAAACAAGAATAATATAAAGAATACAACCTTTAAAAACCTGTTCATATTTATTTTTTTGTTTCTTATATCCAGTATGTTTTTAATCCTGTTATCCATTATTCTGTAATTGATTTGCTGCAGGAGGTTATAATTTGATGCCAGGTCAACTACCGGGGTCCTGCCGGGACTGCTGTTTAAGTTTTTAATCTTCAGAATCAATGTTATTGTATTTCTTGCAATTTCCTTTGGCGCCAGGCTGGAGTGTTCAAGGATTATTCTGTCGCAGCTCTTTTCCTGTTCCATTCTAATCATATAATAAGCAATATGGGAAAAAGGGTTAAAAAACAGCATATCTTTAAGGATTAAAGCGATCCAGCTTATTAAATTATCTTTTCTTTTGATATGTGCAATCTCATGCGCGATGAGGACTTCTTTCTCATTGCCTGATAATGTATCAAGTATTTTTGGCGACAGCACAATAATGCTTTTTTTTATGCCTATTACAAATGGTGAAAAAAAATTGCGGTGGGTAAGGGTAACGCCCGGCACCGGCACTTTAAGT
>CAZGTW010000179.1:0-2118 GCA_964528815.1 uncultured Actinomycetota bacterium
GTGACCCTTATAGCAGAGGCCAGGTATGGTTTTGTGAACGGTGCTTTAAAAGAATCAATTAAAAAAGCACCCGAGCACAAAATAACATTAAGTGACAGGATAGATTCGGTGCTGTTAAACAGGTATTTGGGCCTTCCCATTTTCGCCCTTATTATGTGGGGCATATTCCAGCTTGTATTCAAACTTGGAGATTACCCGACAAGATGGCTGCAGATTGGCTTTGATAAGCTAGGCTCGCTTATTTCAGGTGCAATGGGCCCGGGTTTGCTGCAGTCACTTATTGTCGATGGAATTATCGGCGGCGTTGGCGGGGTCCTTGTTTTTACACCAAAGATAATGCTTCTGTTTATAAGCATTGCCGTACTTGAAGATACAGGGTATATGTCAAGGGCAGCTTTCATTATGGACAGGATTATGCATGGAATAGGCCTGCACGGCAAATCGTTTGTGCCGATGCTTATAGGTTTTGGCTGTACTGTTCCAGCTTATATGTGCGGGAGGACACTGGAAAATAAAAATGACAGGCTCATAACTATGCATATAAATACTTTTATGAGCTGCGGCGGTAGGCTGCCTATATACATACTTTTTGCAGGCGCATTTTTTGGCAGGTATGCAGGCAATGTTATTTTTTCAATTTATATTATCGGCATATTGATGGCAGTGGCGTTTGCAAAAATACTAAGGTTAACAAGGTTTAAAGGAGAATCTGAACCATTTGTAATGGAGCTGCCGGTATACAGGCTGCCCACCTTTAAAGGAATATTAATGCATATGTGGGAGCGGACATGGTTATATATTAAGAAAGCCGGAACAGTAATACTTGCAATTTCAATTATTGTATGGATATTATTTACTTTTCCGCAAACCACAGCAGAAGAAAAGCAGCCATTTCAGGACAGGCTTGCTTTGGCCCGGCAGCAATATGAAGGTTCCAGCATAAGCTCGGGACAGTTAAGTGAAATAGAGTCACAAATAAATGCAGAGTTCGGGGCATTAAAGCTTGAGAAATCTGCGGCAGGCAAACTGGGCCATTTCCTTGAGCCTGTTTTTAAACCGCTTGGTTTTGACTGGAGGCTTGCTATAGCATCTCTTGCAGGAATTGCAGGAAAGGAAGTGGTGGTATCCACACTGGGTACTATTTTCAGCATCTCAGACAGTGACAGAAATTCCGGGGAATTCATGGGCGCAATAAAGAATACATACAGTCCGTTAACAGGGTACAATTTTATGATTTTTTCACTTCTGTATTTTCCCTGCATTGCAAGTCTGGCAGTGTTCAGAAGAGAAGCAGGCACAAAAGAGATGCTGTTCCAGGCGCTTTTTACCCTGGGTCTTGCCTGGATGGTGTCACTTATTATTTACCAGGCAAGCAGGCTGTTTTCATAAATTAAACATAAGCAAGATTTTGAATTATTAGAAGAGAATTTTATGGGTTTAACAGTTGAAATAATTATAATTATCATTGCAGGAGCTGTTTCTGCTGCATTTCTTGCATGGTATTTTTATTCATCTTCAAAAAAGACGGCCAAGTGCCATGGATGCCAGGCCTCCGGACTTGAAGAGATAAAAAAGTATTTAAAACAAAAACAGGCAGGGGATAAGAAACCGGTAAAAGATCCCTTTGTTAAAAAATAGGTAATTTTATTTAAGGCGGGTATTATGAAGTCAAATACGCTTAGCCACAGCCTTGAAGACTATCTTGAGGCTGTATATATCATAAGTAAGGATAAAAAAGTTGTAAGGGTTAAAGAGCTCGCAGAATTCCTTGGCGTCAAGACCCCATCGGTCGTAGATGCCATATCCAAACTCCAGGAAAAAGAGTTACTGGTGCATGAGAAGTATGGTTATCTTGAACTTTCAAAAAAAGGCATTGATAGAGCAAAAAAAATATACAAAAAGCATGAAGAGATATTTAAATTCCTGAACCTCTTTCTCGGAATGGACGAGGAAACTTCTGAAAAGGATGCATGCGGCATGGAGCATCATGTAAGCGGTAAAACTCTTGGTAAAATAACGTATCTCATGGAGTTTATAGAAACAAGCCCGGAGGGTTATCCCCAGTGGCTCCAGCGTTTCAATAAATTTATTGAAAACAGCAATAGTTAAAATGCTGAT
>CAZGTW010000180.1:0-2113 GCA_964528815.1 uncultured Actinomycetota bacterium
AGGAAGCCTTGCTTAAAAAAGGTGCAGTTGTTGATTTTGCAAATGATATTGTAAGTTTTCCTAAAAAATATGTAGAGGAAGTTATAAACATTGCTTCTCTGGAAGAAAAAGAGCGAATTAAAAAAGCGGTAATCGGACAGGCAATGGAAACAGTGCCGGAGACCTCGTATGATAAAATGCTCACATTCAGCTGGCACACTCCGTTCAGGGAAAGGACACCACAGATACAGGCAAGTTTTGGCGGTGGCGCCCCTCTTTATTATGACCATTCGCTTAAGCAGAACAGGTATGCAACAACGGTTGATTTTATGCGCATGATAAAACTGGCAGAAGGCCTTGATGAAGTCGTAACTGTCGGCAATGCTGTGCATTATTTAAAAGAAGATGACGGAAGTGATGTCGCGCCAAAAATAGTTGCCATTAAAGGTGCCGCCATGGTCGCTGCTCACTCATCCAAACCCGGCTGTACAACAATAATAGACAGGCGCCAACTGCCATATCTTATGGAAATGGGCCGTATTGTCAAAGGCTCAGCAAGTGAGTTTATAAAAAATCCCATACTTGTAAATATACATGATACTGAACCGCCACTGCGGTTAACCAGGCCGGAAGCAGCCATTATTGAAGATATGGTTAAAAATGGAATAAGTATTTTTATTTTACCGATGCCGCTTATAGGAATCTCATCACCTGTATATCCGATTTCTGCATCTATTATTGGGGCAGCAGAAATACTTGGGGTATGGGCCGCGGTAAAGGCATTAAGGGAAGACAATCCTGTTGAAGCGCGATGTGTATGCGGGGTGTTAAATCCTGTTACAGGAGCAGCGAATTTTTCAACTCCTGAGACAGTGCTTGCAGACCTTGCAGTTGCCCAGCTTTTCAGGCAGAAGTACGGGGTTCCCTGCGGGACAGGGATAGGTTTAATTGACGCGCCGTTTCCTGGCCCTAATTCAATATATGAGAGGACATTTAAAGCAACAGCATCATCACTTGCAGGGGAGCCGTCATTTCCGGTAGGAATAATCGGAGGGGCAGTTGTGTTTTCAATGGAACAGGCAATACTTGACCTTGACATTGCTGCTTATCAGAAAAACCTTATGAGGGGAATTGGAGGAGAGCATTTCAGCCAGTCTCTGGAGCTTATCAGGCAAAAGGGAATAGGAGGGCTGTTTATTGATACTGACCACACAGCGCAGAATTTCAAGAGTTGCCTGACCTTTACAAGAGCCATTAAAAATATAAAGAATACAAATGTTTCAGAAGCTTTAAAATCTGATCCTGTTGAACTGGCACATAGTAAATGCCTTGAAATACTTAAAACTGTAAAACCGTATCATATTGAAGAAGACAAAGCCAGGGCAATAGATAATGTCGTCAAAGCTGCCGCCAAAGAGTTATCCTCAATCAGTGGCGCTATGGAATAATCTTATATCTCTTGGCTTTAATATAAGATCCAGGCTTTTCATTATCTGGCTTATTCTTGCAGAACCTAAAGTACCAATTTTTTCCATAAGGTCCTTTTTATCGACTGTATATAACTGAGAAATATTTATAACACTTTGTGCAGACAGGTTTGCTTCCCGGGGTTTGAGCAATATATTGCCTGGTGATGAGGCCCTTTTTAAGTTTGATGTCAGCGCACATACAATGACTGTGTTTATCAGGCTTTTATTAAAGATATTATTTTGAACTATAACAAAAGGACGCATATAAGCAGGTTCAGAACCAGATGGTTCTCCCAGATTTATAACATATATGTCCCCCTGGTTTATTGCCACCTATCCTCCAGATGGTTTTTTATATAGTTCTTCATCAGTTTGTGGAAATCATGCTCTTCCTCAGATATATTCCCGGAAAAAGAAATATTTAAACTTTCAAGAAGTGCATAATTTTCAAATTGCTTTATATAATTTTCGAGCGCAAGCTGGAACAACTTACTTCTCGATACATTAAGCTTTGCTGCAGTTTCTTCAGCTTTTTTAAATAACTCTATTTCTATGGATATCCCTGTTTTTATTATTGGCATATTAAAATCCTTCTTTATTTTTAATAAAGTTATACTTTTAGTATAACAAAAAGTATAAATTTTACAATTTATTATTTTTAAGTT
>CAZGTW010000181.1:0-2107 GCA_964528815.1 uncultured Actinomycetota bacterium
GCTGCAGGCCTGAATGCCTGCTTCGCACTCGTATAAGGTTTTTTATCCCGGCTGGCCTTTTGTAAATCCGGTATAAGTTCAGTTATTGTCTCAGCACAGGATGCATTGTTTTCAAATTCTTTTATAAACACTTTATCTGTATCTGCTTTTTCAATTACAGGATCCTCAATTCCTGCTATTTCCAGATTTATTTGTATCCCATCTTTTTTAAAAGGCAATTTAACATTCACCTTTTCATTTTGCAGCACAGTAATTCCCGCCTGCCTAAGTTTTTCCACAAGCTCCGAAGTGTCATTTGGCCTTTTATAGGTCTTTTTTTTCTTAAGCATGTTTCGGGTAAATTCCCACGCCGATTTATTATAATAATCATGTACCCCGAAAACAGCATATTTTCCTGTTTTTGCCTTAAGTGGTGAAAGCATATCAAGAAGGATACCGAAATACTCATTTCTTTCAACAAGGTCGCCGGTTATAAAAATAAAATCAGGTTCAAGTTTTGCCAGGCTCTTTATAAATTTTATAAGTTTTTCGCCGTTTCTGTCTTTTCGCAGGTGAAGGTCTGAGATGTGAAGTGCAGTAAAAAATGGCTCTTTTGAAGGATTTAAACTAATACTATCCGCTTTTCTTTTTATAAATATTTCTGCCTTTGAAAGCATAAAATTACCTGTCTCATACCTGAAGGCATACCAGTATATCAGGCCGGCAAGTACTGCTGCTCCTGCTATTGAAAGGATAATTATCAGTATGGTGTCCATAGCTTAAAAACCGGTATTTATAATTTAAATACAAAAAACTTTAAATCTTATCTTTACGCTTAAACAGGGGTAGATTATTAAATATCCAGTAATATGTCAATGGAAGCAGATGAAGCAGATACCTGTCAGTTGACCAGGCAAATTCATTTATGAACCCCAATGATATAAATACTGATATAAAACCGGACAGTATAAAAACAGGATATATCCAGTTAAATCTGGTAAACAGCCTTTTTATATTAAAGCATGCAGCTACAAACATTGCCACCCATATTATTCCATATGACGAGCCAAAAAATGCCCTTACAGAGTCGTATTTTGAATATACAAGCTGCCCGGTTATTGCAGTAAAGGCATTGCGCCAGTCAAAAGATGCAAGTGCTGCTCTCCAGTCATTTTTAAATGCCAAAACAACTGGGGCCCATTCGACACTTAAGCCAGGCATTGCTGCTCTGCGATTTAAGATTATCCAGGGCACCAGCAATACAGTTGCAATAATTACAGGTAAAGCAATTGAGAATATTATCTGCAGAAGTTGTTTATTTTGAATGAAAGTCACCCTGCAGAATTCTGGGGTTGTTATTTCTGAAGATTTTTCTTTTATCAGTTTATTTTTTGTATTTCGCTTCCTTATTTCTGTTACCAGCCATGAAAGATTAATTGCTGCTGCCATAATAATGAATATTATTAAAAAGAGAGTTCCTTCGGACCTTACTGATGCAAGAATCGTAAAAAAGACAGCGGCTAATATTAGATACCTTGCATTTAATGCATAGCTTTTTATGTTGCCAACAGATTTTTCAATGGTGCTTGCCGGGCCTTCCGGATGAAAATATTGATGACGATTTGAACCCTCTACAGATAATCTGAAGAAATAAACAGCAGCTAAAAGTATTATAGAAAAGACAAGGTTTGTGTATTCTATATATCCGTGGTCCATAATTATTGGAAGACCGGATAATATAAATGCTGCTATTGCTGAATATGCTTTCCCCGAGCTCTGCCTGAAAAGATAATAAATAATAAAAATAAGGGAGATATAAAAGAGAGCAAAGATTGTCTTTACTAATGTCTCATTAAGGGCACCCATCCATATATATTCCCATGCCTGTGCAAGGGGAACCAGCAATGGATACGAAAGGTGCGAAAAATCATAATTATGCTGTGTATAAAATGGGAGTATGCTGCCGTCAATAAAAAATGCTTTTGCTTTTAGGCTCCAGCATGATATTGCATCCCAGAATCTTACAGGGAAAAGCCAGGTAAAAAACAGGACTGCCAGGACGTTTAATATAATTAAAAAGACCATTACTGCAAAAACAACGGTCTCCAGGTTTTTTTTTCTGAAAAGC
>CAZGTW010000182.1:0-2080 GCA_964528815.1 uncultured Actinomycetota bacterium
GCTGTTGCGCATCTTCCTTTCGAAATATCCGCATGGGAGAAGCTCCTCAAAACAGAAAAAAGGAATACTTTCAGGCTTTCTGCCATTAAGAATATCAAAGATCCTTTTTTTAAAACTCATAAGATAGTTCTCCTGAAAAATAAAGCAATTTTATTAAAATAAATAAAAATCTTTTTAAAAATCAATACTGCAGGTTAAACAACCTGACATACTGGTTATATTTTTCTTCCCAGATACTCGTATCGATGGGCTCATATTTATTAATTCTGTGAGAATTGAGGCAAATCTCTCTTCCCTCTGTAATTGTTTTTATCTCATTATCCGCCTTAAGCTGCATAAGGAGATTGCCGGCAGTTGTAGCTTCAACCGGCCCTGCAATAACCTCTATCCCGAGTGCATCAGCAATCCACTGGCAGAAATAAGCATTATTTACGCCCCCGCCGGTAATGTGTATTCTTAGAAACTGCCTGTTACAGTAAAACTCCAAGAGATTAAAATAATATTTCACGGACATTACAAGGCTTTCATATATGCATCTTGCAAACTGTCCTTTTGAGGAAGGAGCTTTTATTTTATTGTCCCGGCAGTAATTTAGTATTGTACCGGGCATATTTTCATTATTTTTTAAAAAAACAGGAGCCTGAGTATTTATCAGGCTTACAAAAGGCTCCTCTTTTATAAAAAGTGCGTCTATTTCCTTCCAGGTTATTTTCCTGCCTTCATCTTTCTGCCACCTTTCAACACACTTCTGGATTATCCACAAGCCTGATATATCCCTTGCAAAAAAATTACTCTTTAATGCCCCACCCTCATTTGTAAACAGATGCCTTGTAGCTTCGTATTCCAGAACCGGTTTTTCTGTCTCGGCCCCCAGCACAAGCCAGGTACCGGTTGAGAGAAATGCAAAATCATATTTTTCTGAAACAGACGGAATGCCCGCAACTGCTGAAGCTGTGTCATGTCCTGCCGCTGAGACAACAGGAAAGGGTTTGATGTCAAGTTCTTCTATTATACTTTTTTCGATATTTCCTGTTTTTTTGCCAGAATCTATGATGTCAGGCAGTATGCCTGGCGGAAAACCTGCTTCTTTTATTATTATATGCTCCCAGTTTTTACTCACACAGTTTACCAGCAGCATATTATATGCCCTGGTGTATTCTACTGCAGGCGTGCCTGTTAAAAAATAATTAAAAAGGTCCGAAAGTGGAAGTATTTTGTGGGCATTCATAAGTTCCCAGTCATTTTCACTTGCAAGCTTCTCGAGGTAAAACGCAGCAGCAAGCGGAGTCGTAAAGCAGCCCGTCAGGTTAAAAAAATCTTTCTCAGTGATGGTTTTAAACAGTTTTGATGTATCCCTCTTTGATTTGCCCGGGTCCCTGTATGTAAGCGGGTTGGACATGATTTTGCCGTTTTTATCTATGAATGCAAAATCAAGTCCCCAGGTGTCTATGCCGATTGAAGTTATTTTTTTATATTTCCCGGCAGCTATACCGATTCCGGTTTTCAGCTCAGAAAAAAGCCTTAATATATCCCAGTAATATCTTCCGTTTAAAAGGACCTGGTCGTTACCAAACCTGTGAACAATTTCTATGTGAAAAATTTCTGTATCAGTATTGTAACTGCCGACAGAAACCCGGCCGTTGCTGGCTCCGAAATCTGCAATTATATAATATTTTTCCAGCTTTTCACTCATGCGTGGTTAAATTAAAATCAGTTTTCTAAATCAATAATTATTGTGAAAATATATAATATCATCAGGATTTATAAGCCAATCGGTTAAACATTAGAGAGTACTTCTGTGTTTCCATAAAATACAATTCTTATTTGATTATTTTTGAATTTTTATTGATTATTTTGAATTATTTTACTTAATAACAATGATATAAGTCAATATTTATTGAAAAGTGATTATAGATAAGCAAATGTCACATTCTTTATCGCAAAGATAAGTTTGCGATGCCGGTGCTATAAAGCCGGCATAGCATTAGTGTACTAAATAATGGTTTTTAGCCATTCCATGCTTGCTTTGATATTTGCGTCTGTTCCGGCACATTCAACAGATGCGTCCCCATCCCAGTTT
>CAZGTW010000183.1:0-2068 GCA_964528815.1 uncultured Actinomycetota bacterium
TTAAAAGAGGGCCTTCAGTTTATCTGGTACAAGAATGACTACATTTTTTTGCAGAACTCACAGAAAGAAGTTGAAGCAGTTAAAGCAATTTTTTAACATTAAAATTATACGGCTTATTTAATATGACAATGATGCTGTAAAAAAGAAGTTATATTATGCATGTCTGAAACTGCAGTTCCAGGCCGCATACTTCGCAGACTTCAGCAATTTAAGTATTTTTACATTCCCCCTGATTAGTAACTTTTTAATAATCTTTGAAGTCCTAATCTTTACCGGCTGTATCTGTATACTGTAAAATTTGTCTATGATTAATTATATATTATTGACATGATAATTTAAACGTTTTAAAATGTTTTAAAATATTTGAGTTGCAATCTATTTATTAATTTTCAGCAGTTCTTGAAAGGAGCTAGAAATGCAGAAATACAAACTCTACGACCTGTCGTACCCATGGGGATTTGGCTGCCCCCTCTGGCCATATTTTCCCGATATTGAGATAAAGAGGTTCCATACACATGCAAAATCCGGCGTGCTTTCCCAGCAGATTACAACATTTATGCACTGCACAACACATGCAGACTCACCCGCTCATGTTATAGAAGGTGAAAAATTTACCGATGAAATTCCCCTTGACAGCTATTACGGGACAGGTGTAGTTGTGTCTATTCCAAAGGGCAGGTGGGAAGTTATAACTGCAAAAGACCTTGAAAACGCAAGGCCTAAAATTGAAAAAAACGATATAGTCATTATAAATACAGGCTGGCATAAGTACTGGGGCGACAACCGCACATACTTCTGTTACTCACCGGGCCTTTATGAGGAAGCCGGCCACTGGTTCGTAGAAAAAGGTGTCAAAGCTGTAGGAGTGGACAATCAGGCGCTTGACCATCCGCTGGGGACCCCAATAGCAGATCATGGCACAGGACCACTCGTGCCTGATGTAATAAAAGATTACAAGAAAGAATTCGGCAGGGAAGCAAAGGAAGATTTCCCGAAATGGGAACCTTGCCACAGGCTTCTGCTTTCAAACGGTATTATGGGCTGGGAGAACGTTGGCGGAGATATTGACATGGTGACTGGAAAAAGAGTTACAATCATGGGTTTTCCCTGGAGATGGACAAAAGGAGACGGTTCTATCGTAAGGCTCGTAGCCAAACTTGATGAAGAATAAAAAAGTGTATTTTTATATTAAACAAACAGTGAGGTATTAAAATGCAAAAATATGAAGATAAAAGGCTTGCAGGTAAGGTTGCGGTTATAACTGGAGGCGCCAGAGGGATAGGTAAAGGCATAGCTTTAAGGTATGCAAACGAAGGCGCAAAACTTGTAATCGCAGATCTTAAGGAAAAAGAAGCAGGCGAGACCCTGGAAGAAATAAAAAAACTTAAGTCAGAGGCAATATTTGTAAAAACAGATGTAACCAGTGAAGATTCAATTAAGAATATGGCTGATGAAGCTGTCAAAGCTTTCGGTAAAATCGACATACTGGTAAACAATGCAGGGATTTCCCTGATGCGAAAAATTACAGAAGCATCAGTTGCAGACTGGGACAAATTAAACAGTGTAAATTTAAAGGGCGTATGGCTATGCACAAAAGCAGTAGTCGGCAACATGATAAAGAACAATTACGGAAAAATAATAAACATCTCCTCCATATCCGGCCTTGTAGGGTATAAATGGGAGTCCATTTACTGCTCCACCAAAGGTGGTGTGATAAATATGACACGCGAGCTTGCAGTGGAACTTGCACCATTTAATATTTATGTAAACTGCATATGCCCCGGAATTATTGAGACGCCCCTTTACCTGGATATCAATTTCCCTCTTGATAACAAGGACAACCTCGAATATACCCTCAAGGCAATTCCTATGAAAAAGATTGGGGAACCTGATGATATAGCAGGAGCTGCATTCTTCTTTGCATCCGATGACTCCAGTTATGTCACGGGCCAGATACTTGCAGTCGATGGCGGTTATACATCGATATAATATATTAATAAGTAATAATATATAAGGAGTGTCACCAATGAAAAAATTTAAAGATAAAAGGCTTGCAGGAAAAGTAGCA
>CAZGTW010000184.1:0-2059 GCA_964528815.1 uncultured Actinomycetota bacterium
TTTCCAGTTTGACAGTCACTTAAAAAAGCTATATCATTTAAAGTTAGTAAATCGATGTACTGTTATTTAAAAAACTTATACTTTTTAAAATAAATAATTGCTTTATAGCTGCCCTGACTGCTATGGGCTTGTTATTGTAATATTAAAATATTAACAGAATACCTATTATTACAGGGAGGAAGTCTTTGAATAATCACAATATAAAATTAATGGAAGAAAAATCAAGAAAAATCAGGTGCAATATCCTGAATATGATAACTACTGCCCAGGTGGGCCATATCGGCGGTTCTTTTTCAGTTACTGACATCCTTGTGAGCATGTATTTTGATGTCCTTAAAATAGACCCGAAAAATCCCGCATGGGAAGACAGGGACAGACTTATATTATCAAAAGGACATGGCGCCACAGCGCTTTATTCCACACTTGCAGAAAGGGGCTTTTTCCCTGTTGAAGAACTTATGACTTTTGCCAAACTCGGGAGCAATCTTCAGGTACATCCGGATAAACGCAAGGTCCCTGGTGTTGAAGCTTCAACAGGTGCTCTTGGACAGGGATTATCAATCGGAGCTGGAATGGCACTTGCTGCAAGACTTGATTCCAGGAATTACCATACATACGTTATCCTCGGCGATGGTGAAATCCAGGAAGGCCAGGTATGGGAAGCTGCAATGTTTGCATCCCACTACAGGCTGGGAAATTTAACAGCATTACTTGACTATAACAATGTCCAGCTAATGGGTTATGTGCCGGAAATAATGGAGGTAGCTCCTGTAAAAGAGAAATGGGCATCTTTTGGATGGAACACTATTGAAACAGACGGACATAATCATTTACAGATAATCAATGCTGTAAGTGAAGCAAAAAAAATAAAGGATAAGCCTTCAATAATCATAGCAAATACTGTAAAAGGAAAAGGCGTCGCATTCATGGAAAATACCTGTGAATGGCACGGAAAGGCACCCGGCAAAGATGAATATGACAGTGCGATCAGGGAAATAGGCGAATAAACAAAACAGATATGCATTATTAATTTGTCGAAAAAATAAGGTAATTATGCAGCACTTAATTAAATAAATATTATTAAACTAAATTTAACAAAAGATAAGGATTTTAAAAATTTACAAATAAGATTTGAAAGGCAAAAATATATGACAGCTATTAGGGATGCTTTTGGAAAAGCTCTTGCTGAGCTTGGAGAAAAAAATAAAAATGTCGTTGTGCTGGATGCTGACCTGGCCAGTTCTACAAAAACAACATATTTTGCTGCAAAATTTCCTGACAGGTTTTTCCAGGCAGGTATTGCAGAGCAGAATATGGTCGGGCTGGCAGCCGGGCTTGCATCATGCGGGAAAATCCCCTTTGTGGCAAGTTTTGCAGTATTTGTGACAAAAAGGCCTGCAGACCAGGTATCTATCTCAATTGCATATCCCGGCCTCAATGTAAAAATCATAGGCGCTTATACTGGATTATTTAACGGTTTAACCGGCGCTTCGCATATGGCAGTTGAAGACATATCCATAATGAGGTCAATCCCCGGAATAATAGTAATCGACCCTGCGGATGCCGAAGAAATGACACAGGCTGTATATGCCATTGCTGAATTTAATGGCCCTGTATACCTGCGTGAGACAAGGGATGAGTGGCCTGCTGTTTTTGATTCAACTTATAAGTTCAAGATAGGCAAAGCTGCAACAGTAAGGGAAGGAAAAGATGCGGCTATTATCGCAAGCGGCGTCATGACATCAGAATCCTTAAAAGCAGCTGCTATTCTTGAGAGTGAAAAAATAAATGTGCGGGTGGTTAACATGTCTACGGTAAAACCCCTGGATGATAAAGCAGTTGTTTCCTGTGCGGCAGATACCGGTGCAATAGTTACTGCTGAAAACCATAATATTTACGGAGGCCTGGGAAGCGCAGTTGCAGAGACCGTCGTTAAAAACTTCCCTGTTCCCATGGAAATAATCGGCATCAAAGATACCCTCGGGGAAGCCGGCAAAAATAATGAATTGCTTGAAAAATACGAAATGAGCGCGACTTTTATTGCTGATGCTGTAAGAAA
>CAZGTW010000185.1:0-2045 GCA_964528815.1 uncultured Actinomycetota bacterium
CAGGGCCTTATATAAGAAGTCTTAACTCCCCTTTTAAAAATCCGAATAATCAGCATTTATATAATCATCTTGTGAGAAGTCTTCAAACAAATCTGCAGCTTGCAATCTTTTTGGCGGAGGCCTGTCCCTTTTAAATTCATCTATGCCCAAGATACTGATAAATTACCTTTGATACAATTGGCCTGAAATATCCAAACTTTTCCTGGTATTTTGTATCATATATTCTTTCAAATGCTTCGTAGTTATCTTCAATGCACCGATAGTATGGGCTGTACTGGGGCTTACGGCATCTGTACTCTTTTGCGTTTTTTCTTACTGCTAAAGTATCTAAAGACATAAATTACACTTTAGCATATATGTGTAATTATATAAATTTAATAATCAATTGAGTTTTTTAAAAGATTGATTCATGAAAAACTTTACAGGAATTTTACACTGTTTTGAGCCCATTTAGCTTTACTTAAGGTTACTTAAGTGTAATAATCCCGAAAGTTGTAATAAGAATTTATTTGCTTTGGGGTAAAGATAAAATGCAAAACATAAGTAAAAATATATTAATGATATATCCGCAGCATACAAAGACTTTTTGGGGCTTTGAAAATGTAATGAAAATTTTAGGCAAGAAGGCTGCATACCCTCCGCTAGGAATACTAACCATATCGTCAATGCTTCCCGGCCACTGGAGCAAAAAACTGGTTGATCTTAATACTGATACTTTAAGTTCTTCAGATATTGCCTGGGCCGATTTTGTTTTTATAAGCGCAATGATTGTGCAGAAAGAGTCTGCACTAAAGGTAATCGAAAGAGTAAGGCAATCAGGCAAGCCTGTAGTTGCCGGCGGCCCGCTTTTTACTACGGGCGCAGAGGATTTCCCGTTTATAGACCATCTGTTCCTTGGTGAGGCCGAAAACACATTAAAAGATTTTATTAAAGACGTAAACAACAACAACCTTAAAAGAATCTATAAGGCAACGGGTTTTCCTGACCTTGCAAGTGTCCCTGTGCCTGACTGGTCCCTTATAAATCCGGCAAAGTATCATTCAATGAGCCTTCAGTATTCAAGGGGGTGCCCTTTCAATTGTGAATTCTGTGATATTGTTATCTTAAACGGCCGGAATCCAAGGACTAAAACAAAAGAGCAGGTGATCGCTGAGCTTGATGCCCTTTATAAGATGGGTTGGCATGAGGGTGTTTTTTTTGTTGATGATAATCTTATAGGTAATAAGAACAAATTAAAGACTGAGATACTGCCTGCAATCATAGAATGGCAAAAAATAAGAAAGTACCCTTTCACTCTTAATACCCAGGTATCAATTAACCTTACAGATGATGAGGAAATGATCAGGCTTATGGTCGATGCCGGATTTACTACAGTTTTTATAGGTATCGAGACTCCTGACGAAGCCAGTCTTGAGGAGTGTTCCAAATTCCAAAACCGGAACAGGGATCTTGTGTACGGCGTCAAAAAGCTCCAGAATTTTGGACTTGAGGTTCAGGGCGGCTTTATTGTCGGATTTGATTCTGATACTCCGGCTATTTTCCAGAAACAGATAGAGTTTATCCAGAAAAGCGGTATTGTAACTGCAATGGTTGGCCTTCTTACCGCTCTTCCCAAAACCAGGCTGCATAAGAGGCTTGAGGAAAATAAAAGAATCGTCAGGGAATCTTCAGCAAACAATACGATTTTTTCAACTTTAAACTTCATACCCAGGATGGATAAAAAAATACTTTTCAGCGGTTATACAAAAATTCTAGAAACAATCTATAATCCAAAAAACTATTATGAGCGGATAAAGACCTTCTTAAGGGAGTTCAAGCCTGTTAAAAAGGATGTCTCAAGAAAAAGAATCCAGAAATTTGAGCTGAGGGCATTTTTCGGGTCCATATGGCTGCTTGGAATAAGAAGCCGTGGGAGAGGACATTTTTGGAATCTTTTATTCTGGGTGGCTCTTAAATATCCCGGGCTTTTCCATCAGGCGATCAGCTCTTCTCTTGCAGGCGTGCATTTAAGGACAGTGGTTTCAGATTCCTGACCTGTTCAGTTT
>CAZGTW010000186.1:0-2044 GCA_964528815.1 uncultured Actinomycetota bacterium
AAAAATGGCTAAAAAAACATCAATCGGCGGATGGGCATATATATGGGGCGGTTACTCTGAAGCGCCAATTCCCCTGGAAGAAGTAGTAAAAAAACTTGCAGAGCTTGGATTTAATGGCATTGAGATGGCAGCTTTCCCACCGCACCTTGAACCCAATACAAAAGAAAAAAGGCTGGAAATAAAAAAACTGCTTGACAGTTATGGCCTCGGAATATCCGGTCTTGCGGCACCATTTCCATCACCGGCTACTTCTAAAGAATCAGATTATCTGGATGCTGTAAAAGCAAATCTTGAGATTTGTACCGATATGAATATCCCAAAGCTTCGGGTAGATGCAGTTGACGCTCCTACGGGTATACCCGGTGGAATGGATTATGAGACCTGTTTTAAGAAAGTTGTATCAGTCTGGAACAAAGCAGCAGAGATATGCGCAGCAAAGAGCGTCAAATTGATCTGGGAATTTGAACCTGGTTTTTTGTTTAACAAACCAAGTGAAGTGGTAAGGATGGCTTATCTTGTCGATCATCCTAATTTCTCCATTTTATTTGATTCATGCCATGCCTACATGTGCGGTGTTCTTGCATCAAGGCAGCTTGGCCCCAAAGAAGTGCTTCCCGGGGGTGTTATCCAATTTGCCCATATGCTGACTGGCAAAATCGGCCATATACATCTTATAGACTCAGACGGAACACTACATGATAATGACACCAGCACCCATGCACCATTGGGCACAGGGGTGCTTAATTTTGACGAAATAATTCCTGCAATCCTTGATGCCGGCTATACAGATGAATGGTGGCCGATTGACCTGTGTTTCTGGCCAAAAGCGCTTGAAGCAACCGCCGGATGCAAGGTATTTTTAGATGAGCTTATAAAGAAATATGGCAAATAAAACAATCTTAATAATTAAGTCTTCAAATTAAATTAAATTTTAATATCATAGTTATTAATAATCAAACAAGGAGGCTAAAGTGAAAGGTACAATGAAGGCCCAGGTCTTTTACGAGGCCGAAAAAATGAAACTTGAGGATATCCCGATACCGGAAATAAGCCCGGTTGACGTGCTGGTAAAAGTAAAAAGTGTCGGAATATGCGGCTCAGATATTTCTTACTACTACGGACTCTCACCGGTGGGTACTGCAACTGGAAAGGGCCCTATAGTGCTGGGGCATGAATTTACAGGTGAAGTTGCAGAAGTTGGAAGCGTTCCGGAAATGCTGGGACTGTTTAAACCCGGTGACAGGGTAATAGTTAACCCTGTCCAGAACTGTAATGCCTGTTATGCATGTGCAGACGGGCAGACGCATCTTTGCGCCAACCTTTTTGTACCTGGAGTAACATCAAACGGAGGTTTTGCCCAATATTGTTCATCAAGGTATACGGGCCTCTTTAAAATGGGTGATGACTTAAGCTATTCAGCAGGCGCTTTTACAGAACCTCTTGCCTGTGCATATAACGGTATCCGTAAGCTTGGCATAAGAATAGGGGATTTTGTTGCTGTATTTGGCCCGGGTGCAATGGGAATGATGATGATTCAGATGATAAGGGCAATGGGAGCAGCTAAAATTGCTCTTATAGGCGCAGTAAATGATGACTGGAGGCTCGAGCAGGGTAAGAAAATCGGGGTGGACTATATTTTCAATATGGTAGATAAACAAAGCAAGTATTATACAGCTGACCTTAAAAAATCCATAAGCGAGCTCACAAAGGGCCGACTGGCTGACCGCTCGATTGTTCCCACAAGTGCAAATGCCGCATTTGAAGCTGCAGTGGATATAGTTGGAAATTGCGGGACAATAGTTCACTTCGGGCTCCCAAATGAAGATGATGTTTTTAAGATACCAGCGCTTTCTTTCCATACGATGGATAAGGAAATACGCTCAGCATGGCTTGCACCTCTTGCATGGCCGGGAGCAATACGTGCCCTTGAAGAAGGCATAGTAAAGGTGGATTCACTGGTTACGGGCACATATCCTCTTGAAAAAACTGAAGAGGCTATAAGGCTTTTAAAGACAAATCCGGGCAAGCAGATCAAGATCCAGAT
>CAZGTW010000187.1:0-2018 GCA_964528815.1 uncultured Actinomycetota bacterium
TGGCGGAGAGAGAGGGATTCGAACCCTCGAAGCGGCTTACGCCGCTCACACGCTCTCCAGGCGTGCGCTTTAAACCGCTCAGCCATCTCTCCATAAAAACTCAATAATATTACAGGTATATTTTCAGCCGGAAAGCCTTTCAAATTATACCATAAGAATTTTATGTTTGAATAAGCCTATAGGCTTTTTCTTCAATTTCAGCAACTTTTAAAATCAGGCCGGAAATCAAGCTTCGGTCAAACTGCAATGCCGCTTTACAAATATCTGTGATGAGCTCACCTGACCTCGTAAATAAATTTGCAGCTTCAACCCAGCCTGCAATTCCATATTTCTCTCCAAGGCTTTTTAACACAGCTGATTTCCATTTACGCATTCCATTGCTGTTATCAAATTTTTTCGGCACGTGCGGCGGAACAGTTGCATACATTACAAGATGCTTAAAACTTTCCGGGTCCTTCCAGTCAAAGATTTCTTTTGAAAGTTTTTTCATTGCAGGAATACCAAGCAGGCTGACAGGCGGATTAAGCATCTTCTCTGCCCTGAAATTGAATCCTTTTTTTGCAAGTTCAAGCTCATCCGGAAGTTCCTTGTCTATATGAAATACTCTTATAGTATTTTTCCTGCTCATTCCCGGCACATTTACATTAAGCGCCTTTTCAAAGTCATTATATGAAATCGCCTGGACACCATTGAAAGTGCAGTCCTGTGCATAAATTTTTTGCAAATCATCATTGTAGCCCACAACCATGATGTAGTGAATAGGTACGTGCTGCTTTCCATAGAGATCACTGTAATAATGAAGATAGAACATATCCAAAGCTCCTGCAATTACAGGAAGTCCCCTGTCAATATATGCTTTTAGTAAAGGAAAGGTACTTTTAAAAACCCTGTTTTCGATTATTTCTTGTTTAAATCCGATAATTTTTTCAAGGTCAGCCAGAAGGTATTTGGGGTTTGCGCCAAAATATACCATTTCAGGCGGCACTGCTCTTTTAAACCTGAAATAAGAAAACTCCCCCATTCCTCCAAGAACTGAAAGCATATAATCAGGGTATTTTTCACCCCTGGATTCAAGTATATCTTCAAGGCCATTGATATAGCATGTTGACTCGCAGACCCTGTGTGGCATTTCAATTATGCTTTTCATATAAATTCTCCATGATTTATTGATTTAATCATATTTATTGTCGAATCTTTTATGCAGTGCCATAAAGAAAAGCTTTTCTTGTTTCTTCCGGCATTCTCTCAATCGCATATCTTAACATTGTCCTTGGCATTATCCTGTAATGTCTTAAGAGGAATTGTTTCAGCAGATCTTCTGAACATCTTTTGCCGGCTTCTCTTAACATCCAGCCTGCCGCCTTATGGATGAGATCATGCTTATCACCTAAAAGCATTTCAGATATTTTGAAAGTCTCTTTACAACTGCCTTTCTTTATGAAATTAAAAGTGGCAATTATAGATATTCTGCGTTCCCATAAGCTTGATGACTTTGCAAGTGTATATAGGATATCTTTTTGTTTATCATACAGGTATTCCCCGACTATTTTATCAGCAGAGAGGTCAACAAGGTCCCAGTTATTTATCCATGAAGTGCACCCGAGATAATTATTGTAAATCCATTCTTTCTCATTTTCATCGCCTTTATCAAATTTTTTTATTAGAATAAAAAGTGCAACCAGCCTTTCTTCATGTACCGGAGAATGTAGAAGTAAAAGTGCTTTTTCTGCAGGAATTACCGAATATTGCAAAGCAATTTTACGCAATTGCGGTACAGTTACCCCAATAAAGATATCGCCCTCGCCATATTGGCCCTTTGCAGTCTTAAAGAATCTTTTTAAACCTTCTGCTTTCTTCGGATCAGAAATAGATAAAAGTTCAGATTTTAATTTTTCAATCATCTGTTACCCATTTTTCTTTATAACTTTTTACAATATTAGCAATATCTTAAAATATATGAGTTCATTAATAAAGCAAAATAAAAGGTAGATGATCAATCTTATTGTTTACTATATTTT
>CAZGTW010000188.1:0-2008 GCA_964528815.1 uncultured Actinomycetota bacterium
ATCTCTTATTGCAGACTTAAGTGTTCCTTTTGCATCATATGGATTTGAAGGGCACACTATCTTTAGCCCGGGAACGTTTGCAAACATGCCAAGCAGGCTCTGTGAGTGATGTGCCGCCTGGGAGTTACCCCCGCCCATGGCTGTCCTTATTACAAGTGGAAGGCTAACCTGGCCTGCCGTCATATACCTTAGCTTTGCTATCTGGTTTACTATCTGGTCACCTGATAGCAAAAGAAAGTCATTAAACATAATCTCTGCTACAGGCCTGAGCCCGACTATTGATGAACCTGCCGCAAGGCCCGCTATTATTGCTTCGGATATGGGGGTGTTTCTTACCCTTTTTTCAATAAACTCTTTTGAAAACCCTGCAGTTATTGCAAAGCTTCCTCCCCAGTCGGTGATGTCTTCGCCAAAGATGACCACTTTGTCATCTCTTATCATCTCTTCTTTTAGGGCCTGTTTTATTGCCTCCCTGTATGTTATCTCTATCATCATATTTACCTTTTTAGTTAGCTGAATATATAGTCCATGGAATCTTCTTTTAGGGGCTCGGGGCTTTTTCTTGCAAAATCTACTGCATCCTCAATCTCAAGCAAGACCTGTTTTTTAATGTCACTTAAGCTTTTGCTGTCAAGCAGTGACTTTTCTTCAAATAGCTTTATGGGGTCTTTTTCCTGCCAGGCGCATACCTCCTCTTTTGTCCTGTAGGCCTCTACGTCTCCGTCTGCATGGCCGCACAGCCTGTATGTCTTTGCCTCAACAAGTACTGGCCCTTTTCCTTCTCTTACGTCAGATATTATCTGTTTCATCTTTTGGTATACTTCTATTGCGTCCATGCCGTCTATTATTATGCCGGGCATTCCATATGCTTTTGCCCTGTCTGCGATGTTTTTTACGTTCATGTGCCTTGCTGCAGGGTTAGACATTGCATAAAGGTTGTTTTCACAAAGATAGATGATAGGAAGGTTCCAAATGGAGGCTATGTTTAAAGACTCATGAAAGGCGCCGTTATCTGATGCGCCGTCTCCAAAAAACGATACAACTATCCTTTTATTTTTTAGGTAGTCACATCCAAAGGCAGCACCTGTAGCTATTGGTATTCCTCCCCCTACTATGCCGTTTGCGCTTAAAACCCCTATGTCCATGTCCGCTATATGCATGGAGCCGCCTCTACCTTTGCAGCAGCCGGTAGTCTTTGCATAAAGCTCAGCTGCTATTTTTCTAAGTTCTCCGCCTTTTGCTATGAAATGGCCGTGGCCCCTGTGTGTCGATGTTATGTAGTCAGTGCTGTCAAGGTTTAGGCATACCCCGGTGGCAACTGCTTCCTGTCCTATATATGTATGTAGCCATCCTGGAAGCTCGCCTTTACGAAACACTTCTATCATCTTCTCTTCGAAAAGGCGGATCTTTAGCATGGTTGTGTATAGTTTTATTAAAAGCTCTTTGTCTCTAATTAAATTATCTATCATTTTTGTTCAGGCCTTATGAGACTTAATAAATAATGTTTCCAATATCAATTTGAACTTATGAAATATAAAAATCAATTAATTTCAAAAATGAAATTGAATTTCAATTTCAATATTATATGTTCTAATAATTATTTGTCAATAACAACATATTGGATTCTTTAATTTTTTTTGATTGGTTCTTTTTGGTTTTACACAAATCGCTATCACCCTCATCCGTCAGGCTTTCTGTATGCAGCTTTCAGTACTCAGCGTTGATATCACTGCAAAAAACTAATAAAATAGGCCGGAAATGCCGATAATATTAAAAGGAAATGAATTTAATAAAATGCGCATAGAAATGTTAAATAAAATATTAAAACCGAAAAACAGGCTGATGCCGGCAATCCTTGCTGCAGCAATCCTGCTTACAAGTGCATCTGCTTTAATGCTTAGCCTTTCAGCCTGCGGGCCCCCTTCCCTTTCCTTTGAAACTGTCATAATATCTCCTGCAATAGATCCGACAACCAGCGAACCCCTGGACCCTTCCGAAAAATACGGCA
>CAZGTW010000189.1:0-1992 GCA_964528815.1 uncultured Actinomycetota bacterium
CTCATGCCCAGTTCAATTTTATTATTTTTAACCTCCGCCAGCACTTTTTCAAATATATCCGGCACAAGTATTTTCGTATCGGGAACATAACGTTTGTCTTTGAGGCTGTTTTCAAAAAAATATGCCCTCTTTATTGCATTAGCTATAAGTCCCACAACTGTCGTAAAGAGATTTTCATAATGAACAGTCAGATTTTCAAATTCGACTTCATGTATTGATATGATCGCAACGACTTTTTTCTCTTCAAGCACAGGCGCAATCATTACAGGCAGGCCTTTCTCAAATTTCTTATTTGAATACACACACCGGGTAGAGATTACTTCCTCTATCTGCGGAAAGTCAGATATCCTTATTGAGTTCGGCACCCTGTCTGCAAGCTCAAGAGACCTTGCTTTTAGCCTCATAAAGTCGCTGCAAAAAGTGAGGCTTTCGCAGCCATTTATGCCCGAATAACCGAAATAGTCATTTGAGGATGCGGCAGAGCTGCTTCTATCTCCGGCATTTTCTGCATCTTTACCTGTAAGAGTATAAATGGAGACCTGTCTTGTTTTCATGATGCGCTCGATAGCAGTTATTGCCCCTGAAAAAACTTTCTCGATTTGGAGGCTGTCCACTTCCTGTATTATGCCGTAAATTGTGCTGAAGCTGTCCTCGGTATCTATTATCTGTGACTCAAGCTCTTTTTTGACAAGCTTTGTCTGAGAGTAGATTTTAAGGAGGAAGTTATACTTATTTGTCAGCCCCTGGCAGGACAGCTCTCTTGATTCTATGTCCCGGTTTTTCCTCTCTATCGTATAACCTGTGATGATTCCCACAAGCAGATATATTGCAATCTGCACAAGGTTTTCGGGAGTATAAATGAAAGTTATAAGGTCAACACCCGAATATATGCTAACACCCACAAACAGTGCAGTTGATAAAAACATTGCGAGGTATGCCTGCAGCTGGCCCCAAAGCACCCCTACAACTATTATATATATAATGCAGTAGTCAAGCCTAATTTGGGGCAGCGGGATTTTAAAGAAAAGTTCCCCATACTGCAGGAATGCAAATACAGCAAAAAGGACAAGGCTTTCAAATGTTGCAAGCACAGTTTTGTATGCAGGTTTTTTTTGTGCCGATGGCATGAAATTTATTGCTTTTAAATCAAGCGCGGCTTCATTTTCAGTTTTTGAGCCACCGCCGGCTGGTGATGGCATTATTCCTCCTGTAATTTATTAACATGGCGCTTATTCCTATTTCTAATACCGTGTAAAATCAGGTGTTTGAAACAGAGAATAATATAAATAATATTTTAATTAATTAAATATTATATACTTTTTTATATAATTTGTGCAATACTTTATATAAATAATTATCAATATAAGTATGTATAAAAATATATATACTTATATTGATTATATATCGGTTTTTTTTGAAAGTTTCTGAAATAAAAAAGACGGTTTGGGCAGACATTTTTTCAGCAATATTTGTTTTTATGGATTTTATTTGGCCCATCATTTAATATTGAAGACAACTGGTGCTTGTGTGTTTTTTTAATAGATCAGAATTTAAGCAGGTAGAGATTCTACTATACAGAAGAAAAGCACTTTTAGTTTATATTATCTCTTAAAAGTATTTGTCCGGTTAAAATGACAAAAAGAAAATTAAAATTTTATTTTTCCTTAATATCCCTGTCAGCAATATTTATTTTTTCTGTTTTTATTTTTTTGATTCCCGGATGTTCGAAAGATAATGCAACCGCCATTTCAGAAAATACATCAGCCGGCCAAGTTGCAACTTCAGATAAAATCTCTGCTGCCGATACAGGGCTCCCTTCGTATGAAGGTTTTGTAAATGATTTTACTGGCACAATAAGCGCAGAGTGGCTGTCAAAAACAGAGGCGCTCACACAAGATGTCGAAGCAAATACAACCTGTTAAATCGGCGTAGCCGTCATTGACAACCTTGGCGGCACAACTATCGAAGATTACGCTTTTCAGCTTTTTAACC
>CAZGTW010000190.1:0-1989 GCA_964528815.1 uncultured Actinomycetota bacterium
CTGATGCAATCCTGCTCCATTGCTATCCGTGAATGAGTGAGGCCATATTTAGAGATTGCATGGCCAAGTGCATCAAGATTGTCTTTAAAAATCCCTTTTTTAAATGACTCAAAGATTTTTGTTTCAACTTCATTTTTTTTATTGCCGCTTTCGTTTTTAGCCCGGTATTTATCAATTTGCAGCTTGTCAATAAAAGGGCCGTAAGGGATGATATCGCAGTTTTCTTCGACATCCTTTTCTATGCTTGAGAGGCTGAATGCGCTTATTATATAAACAGGGTTCTTTTTATATGGCAGCAGGCAAAAATTAATCACTCCATTTTTATTTGTGCCGCCGGGTTTTAGCATCCATTCTTTTGCATTATTAAAAAAAAGATCATAACCAAAATACTTTAAGCTTGCAGGGTCAATAAAAAGAATTGCATCAAGCTTATAATTTCTCATCAGGTCATTGGCAGCATCAAGGTTGAACCTCATTTAAATTTCCTTTCAAGGTTTTTTACATAAGCTATTGCATTTTTAGCAGCCGAAAGCGGGTCAGGTAAAGGCAAGACTTCAAAAGAGATGTAGCCATTATAATCATTTGCCTTCAAAACCCCGTATATTTTTTCAAAATCAGTATGCCCGTATCCCGGGGCCCACCTGTTGCTGTCAGCAAAATGCACATGTTTTATCATATTAATATGCTTTTCAAAGCTTTTTTCAATTGAGGGCTCCTCGATATTCATGTGGAAAGTATCAGCAAGTATACCTATTCTGGCAAGATCGAGGGTATTTTTGTTCCTGTTTAAAAAATCCCCGGTAGAATCAAGGGTATTGAATATATTGGTTTCATACCTGTTTATCGGCTCTAATAAAAACTTTGTGCCGGATTTTCCTGAATAATCCATGCATTCCTTTAAGCAGGTGCTTATGCTATTTTCTGCATCTGCCAGCTCCTGCTCCATACCATTATCATCAGCATTTACCTTCCCCCTGATAAGCCCGATTATTACAGAGGCTCCAAAATTTGACGCCAGGTCTATTACATTCTTTACGCTGCTTACCGCTTTTTTACGGATTTCTGCATCTCTGTCGGAAAAGCTTAACCCCTGGTCAAAAAAAATCTGTCCCGTCCCGAATGTGAGTGCGGGCATATTATAAGCTTTGAGTATATCCTGAAGGGATTTTACATCAACAGATTCCGGGTTTTTAACTGCAAGTTCGACTGCATCATAGCCAAGAGAGCTGGCTGCTTTTATATTTTCTTCAAGGTTTTCCTTAAAAACGATGGGGCCAAATTTGGTCTTAAAAACAGACACTACTATTGCACATTTCATGCTAAACAACCTTTCTTGTAGAGTTCCTTACAACGATTTCCGGACTGATAACAATCTTTATCCGCCTGCTGTCGCCTGTTTCAAGTTTTTTAAACAGTGATTCTGCAGCAAGCCTTCCTATCTCTTCAATCGGCTGCCTTACAGTGGTCAGGCTTATAAGTCCAAGGCTGCTGAATTCAATATCGTCAAACCCTGCCACTGAAATGTCATCCGGTATCCTTATGCCTTTGCTGATGCAGTAATCAATTACCCCATAAGCCGAATAATCATTTATGCAAAAAATAGCAGTTGGCTTAACATCTCTTGAAAATATTTTTTCTGCTGCCTTAAAGCCGGATATAAAAGTGAAGTCTTCTCCATAGTAAATGTCTTCCACTACTGAAGGGTCCCCGAAATCTTTTATTGCATCCTTATATCCCTTTGTCCTGAGTGATATTACTGTGGAATCTACTTGTGGAGTAATAAATGTTATTTTCCTGTGCCCGAGCCCCAAAAGATAATTGGTCATCGTATAAGCACCTTTATCATTGTCGCTGGTTATGTAGTCTACTTCAATATCTGTAAATTTTAGAAACCTTCCAATAAATATTATAGGAATCCCCAGCATTTTCAGGTTTTTTAAGCTTTCCCTGCTTATCCTGTCAGAGGTTGTAAGTATGCCGTTTACCCGG
>CAZGTW010000191.1:0-1987 GCA_964528815.1 uncultured Actinomycetota bacterium
TTGCCCCTCCATAGAAGACAAGATACAGAGATTTTCAGCAAAAGAAAGACATATAGTTTTTATACAACCTGAGGGAAAAAATACAAATGAATTATATCTTCACGGGCTTTTTACTACATTGCCTGAAGATATACAGCAGAAAGCAATAAATATGCTGCAAGGGCTTGAAAATGCAATCATATCGCGCCCGGGATATGGTGTTGAATATGATTACCTGGCCCCTTTCCAGATAAATAGTGACCTGGAAAGCAAAAAACACAAAAATATTTTTTTTGCCGGACAGATTAATGGTTCAACAGGATATGAAGAGGCTGCGGCCCAGGGGTTGATTGCAGGATTAAATGCTGCACTTGGTGCCAGGGGCAGGAAAAAAATAATAATCGGCCGCAGCGACGGTTATATAGGTGTTCTTATAGACGATATTGTATTAAAAGGAGTGCACGAGCCATACCGGATGTTAACTTCGAGAAATGAATACAGGCTATCAAACAGGCATGATAATGCAGATATAAGAATGTCAGGGTTTTTAAAAAAAGCAGGGAATCTTCAAAAAGCTGAAACAATAGAAAAAAAATACATGGATATAGATGAGGCGCTTTTAAAATTTAAAAAGAGCAGTCTTTATTCTGACCCTGCTTTCATGGAGGATTTAAAGCAGGACAGACTCAATCAAAGCAGCCTGGATTCGCTATATGAAAAATTAAATATAAATAAAAAAATGCTTGAGTCTGTAATAATAAATTTAAAATATGAAAACTATCTCCAGAGAGAGAAAGAAAGAATAAACCAGCTTAAGGATTATAAAACAGCAAGAATCCCCGCTCATATTTGTTATGATAATATAAAGAACTTATCCAAAGAGGCGCTGGTAAGCCTGAATGAACATAATCCTGAAACTGTCGGGCAGGCATCAAGACTTGAGGGTGTCAGGCCCCTGGACGTGTTATCTATTATTGCTTATTTAAAAAATGTTTCACGTGAAACATAGGCCAGCATGAAGTTAAATTAATTATAAAAATCATGTCTATTAATGAAAAATTTAAAGTTATTATAATAGGCGCCGGCCATGCCGGCTGCGAAGCAGCACTTGCATGTGCAAGACTGGGTCTAAGGACCCTTCTTTTAACTATTAATCCTGATAAAGTCGCGTTAATGCCCTGCAACCCTGCGATAGGAGGTGTGGGCAAAACACCTCTCGTGCTGGAACTTGATGCAATGGGAGGCCAAATGGCCGTTACTGCTGATATTACTGCTATCCAGGTCAGGATGCTTAACAGGAGTAAGGGTCCCGCTGTACAGGCTCTGAGGGCACAGATAGACAAAAAATCTTATGAGACCGAAATGAAAAAAATAATAGAAAACACCAAAAATCTTACTCTGCGGCAGGGAACTGTAAAGAATATAATTTTTAAAAGGAATCGTATAAATGGTATAGAGCTGGAAAGCGGTTTAATATTTAACTCAGAATCAGTAATTGTTGCAACAGGCACATTTTTACGGGGCAGGATAATAATAGGGAAAAAAGATTATAATGCGGGCCGGATGGGGGAGTACCCGGCAATGCACCTGACTGCAAGCATCAGGAACATGGGATTGAAAATGGACAGGTTCCAGACAGCAACTCCACCAAGAATAGACAAGAGGACAATAGATTTTTCCAAAACCAGGATTCAACCCGGGGAGGACCATCCGGTAAGTTTTTCATTCCGGGACGATGAAAAAATTTTTGAAAACGTCCCCAGCTACCTGACATACACTAATGAAAAAACACACCGCCTTATAAAAGAAAATATAAATTTTTCACCAATAAGGTCCGGCATGGTCAATACTCACGGCCCAAGACACTGCCCTTCGATTGACAGGAAAGTAATTAATTATGAAGAAAAAAAGAGGCATCCTGTTTTTATTGAGCCGGAAGGGAAATACTCAAACGAGTCATATCTGCAGGGTCTGACAACAAGCATGCCTGCAAACATACAGCAAATGA
>CAZGTW010000192.1:0-1977 GCA_964528815.1 uncultured Actinomycetota bacterium
CACTCAAGCTCTATGCTCCATGCTCCTGCATCCTGCAGCAGTTTGGCATCTTTGTATATTTCCAGTGCTTCTTCTGCAGTTCGACCAACCGACCTGAAGCCACCGATTTTTGAAAGATAATGGGGAGTCATGCCTAAATGAGATGCAACAGGGATTCCTGCGCTGTTTATTGCATGTACCCTGTCTGCAATAACACCTGCACCCTCAAGTTTTACAGAATCTGCCCCTTCCTTAACAAGCTTTATTGCATTTTCTACAGCTTTTTCATTTGATACCTGATATGAACCAAAAGGCATACCGCACTGCACTAATGCCCTCCTTATACCATTATTTATGAGCCTTAAATGAAATAAAGTGTCCTGCATTCCTGCGCTAAGGGTATTTTTTTTACCTGCCATTACCATCATTGCAGCTCCTGTTACAATGATCTCTATACCTGCTTCTTCTGCAATACAGGCCATATTAAAATCAAAAGCTGTCGTGGCAGATATTTTTTTCCCACATGCTTTCATTGCCCTTATATCATGAATTGTAAGCTTTTTTTCTGCCTGATTTTCCTGCTGCATTATTTATCCTCTCTTTTTAAGTTATTTATGGAGTATTAAAAGCATAAATCAGTTTTTGCATTAAAAGATAAAAATAACTTAAAACTAAAACCTGATAAACAAATATTGTTTTTTATATCATCAGCTCTTCGCCTATTGCAGGCACTGAAATTTTTGCCTTCGGGGCAATGGTGCTGCAGTATTCCACAAACAATCCAGGATCTCCTCCGTGTTCCTTAAACATCCAGAAATGCGAAGGAATTACTGTTTTTGGTTTTACCCATGCGGCAATATATGAGGCATCCCTGGAATCAGGGTTACCAAATTTACCGTTTATAGGCACAATCAGAAGGTCGATGACTTTATCTATATTTACAAGCTGAGGAAGATCGGGCCTATAGCAGGTATCACTTGTAAAATAAATATTCTTACTGCTAATGCTTATAATAAGCCCAATGCAGTCAAGCGAATACTGGCCATGGTCAGCAAAAACGCCCCACAGGTCAAGGTTTTCAAATTTAAGGTGTCCCCCTCTGTTAAGCACAAGGAGCCTGCCGCTTTTAACGCCCAAACTGTTGGCCTGTTTCATTACAGAATCCGGGCCTATTAGAATTGTTTTAGTTCCACTATTTATAAAACTGCTTATCGAACCGGTGTCAAGGTGGTCCCCGTGATCATGTGATGCAATAAGATAGTCGAGCTCAATGTCTTCTGCTTTTAATGGCGGAGGCACAAGCCTTTTAAAATCATCCCTTTCATTTTTACATGAATCAGAAAGGTAAAGGTCAAGCCCCAGGATATAGTTGCTGCTCTTTATGATATATCCCATCCCGCCTGTCCAGTAAACTGCCACATCATTACCTGTGATTTTTTTATTTAATATCCTGTCCCTTAAATTATCCACCCATATTCTCCTGTTCCAGACAATACTTGATTATCCCGGGCATTTCTTCTTTAATATAAGCCGGGCAATTCATATCAGTTGTCCAGGGCGCCATTTCCGCAATAAAAGGTTTTATTGCACTAAAAGATACGGCACCCCTGGTGGCCGCATCTATCATAGCAACCCTGCCCCTTATTGTGTTATGCTCGAAGGGCTCCTGCTTATATAGAGGGCTGTTGTTTTTGCATAAATGGCACTTAACGCATAATGTTACAAGTTTTGAAATGTCTTTATGCTCTTTTAGGGCCGGGGGTATTTCCATTGAGCCTTCTTTTATATCAATTACTTTCCCGGGATTTAAAATACTCTTCGGGTCAAAAGCACTCTTTATTGTCTTTAAATAATTGCCGGTCCCGGGCCTGATTTTATCCTGGCCCCTCCCAAGGAAAAATCCTACTGCATGCTCTCCGCTGTAGCATCCACCCTGCTCCTCGACCCAGCTGTCAAATTCCCTTATTACTTCCCTTGCCTTTAACTTGTCTTCCATCT
>CAZGTW010000193.1:0-1965 GCA_964528815.1 uncultured Actinomycetota bacterium
GTACCATCAAGTACCTTTAGCAGGGTCTGGTTGTTTCTTACATCCATTACAAATGATGTGCCTGTTATTGTGGAAAGTGAAAAATTGCTGAGGAATGAATTGTTTAAGGTCTTAATGCCGTCTTTTGTCTTTGTAATTTTAAAATTGCCTTCGCCATCTTTAATTTCTATACCGCCTTCAGTTATTTTCATCCAGGAGTTTGGGGCAAGCATAAATTTTGACCCATCTTCAAGAAACTCTATAATAAGTGGCTCACCGGCTGTTTTTATTTCATCACCTATCCAGAGCATCCCCCCGCCTTTATATTCCTCCCATTTAGGATTATCGACATCCAAAAAACCTCCACTGGCCGGCAGCTTTTCCTTTTCTCTCTTTAACTGAAAATTGCCTTTTATACTCTTTATATTTAAATAATCGTATGAGGACCCAAACATTCCCTGGGGCGGGGCAACCCAGGTAAGCACAATATTTGCTGATGCTTTATTTTTAATATCTGTTTTATTAACTGCAGTTGCAGTAACATTCATATTTTCACATTTTTTGTTTACACCGCTTAATCCGACAGGCAGCTTAAATGTAGCATCATACTTTGTTCCTTCACCTTCGCCTTTCTGGACACCTCCTGCTTCAGTGGCGTATGTAAATGTGCTGCCATCCATCTCAAATTTATATTCATCCGGTAGAGGGCTCCCTTCGATTATAATTTTTACTGTATAATAGCATGTAACTCTTGACACATAATCAGGACCACCTATAATTTCCAGTTTAACTGCAAGATTTTTCCTTGTTGATATATTTATTTGTGAAGAAGCTGAGCCTTCCGAATTTGTTGCTGTTGCTGAAACTGTAAATTCCGAGGCAGGCGCCATATTAATCATTGCTTTATTCTTGCCCATACCGCCCGCTGAGTCATCCCTGCTGAATGTCACCTTTGGCTCAGGATTTCCCGTAACAACAGCCTCAACAATAAAGGTATTCTGGTTACCTCCGGATTCAAACGGGCCCTTCAGGATAAGTTGTATAGTCGGAGCCTTTAGCTGGCCCTCAATTTTAGCTGGTTCCACTCCCGGTTCTATCTCGGCAGGCTCTGAAATGCTTTGCTCATTAAAAAAAGCTTTAGAATTTGATATAGGTATCTCTGCAGCAGCAGGCGGGAGCATAGAGCTATTGCTTTTAAATTCAATAAGTATGTAGTTTCCATTTATAAGGCGCCATTGTTCTTTCCAATTATCTCCCGAGAGCCAGTCAGGCTCTATAACTCCTTCGGGCCCGCCTGAAAAATTACCGAGTCTGTAACCTGAGCTGTTATATATATCACATCCGGAAAAATATTCCCCTTCATATGCTGTTTTAAACCGTACAGTCCCGAAACCATAGTACATAGTGCCGGGGTCAATTCCCTGCTGGATAAAGAATTCTTTCTGCTCCATGATATTGTAAATATCATTTCCCTGCGCACCAATGTTCCAGAACTCAACTGTTATATTAACCTGGCCAAGCAGAGTCGCTCCGGCAGTACTGACACCCTCACCTATCCAGCCCCACCCCTCGCTTGCTCCTTCATATAGAAAATTCTCTGGTAAGAGGTACACATCATACAGTTTCCCCGAAGCGCTTATCAGCTGGGGTGCGATAGTCTCCGGGTCAAATGCATTTACATTTCCTAAGATAAAAAGACCGGATACAATTAGAAGAATCGAAATAATAGTTACTGTAAGATAATTTATTTTTCTCATATTTAAATCTCTCTACAATGAATTATATACTTATCAATTAAATTATACATCCATAAAAATTACCTGGATTAAATATCCTTACGGTAAAAATTATAATCATTTAATTTCTGCTGTAATATAAAAATCTGATGCTAAAGTTTAAGAAAAATAAAAATATTTAAGAATTTACATTATTAATTAATAAAACCTGAAAAAAATGGTAAAATTCTTTTCGTATGAGCGGACTTTT
>CAZGTW010000194.1:0-1947 GCA_964528815.1 uncultured Actinomycetota bacterium
AGCAGATCATATATTTTGCGGTGTATTTCCTCCGGAACCGATGAAACCCTTATATGATGAATACCGCCATCTTTATCAGTCATAATAAAAGTCGTTCTCATATGGGTCGACAAATCTTTTCTAACGGTGGACCATTTGTTGGCACACCCTTTTTCTGAAAGTTTTAACTCTATTGTATTAAGAAGATGATATGCAAGAACTGATATAAAAAGATGAGCTTTTGTTCTGTCTGCTTTATGGTGATAAACAGGACGCATACCAAGGTCTGTTTTAAGTGAGCCAAATGCATCTTCAACCCTTGTAAGCATAAGGTATGACTCTAAAATCTTTAGGCCATCCATGTCCTTATGGGTGGTTTGGATAACGTAGCATCCGGTTAAAACATTTCTTATCTCTCTTGTTTCTTTTCTTTTAATATTTAAGCCTGTTACTTTTTTGTTAGCGCCCTCTACTGTTTCTATGTCATAATATTTTGAAACAGAGGCATATCTGCCAAGTATTCTTCCTATCCTTACCTGCACCTTAGCGGCAAGGACAACACTGCCTTTTGCTATAGATTTTTTTAAAGCATCTACATCACCCAGAAATCTCTTTTCCTTGAGCTTGTCCATTGCCTCTTCTTTTTCTTTTCTGGCTTTGGATAGTACAAGAAGTTCTGCCATATCCCCGGTAACTTTCTTTTTAATGTAAATGGTGGTGTCTTTTTTTTCTACCACCTCAAAACTCTCTGTGGCCACACTGAATTCTTGCAGGTAGTTTTCTTTTGCCCATCTTCTTTCTACTGCTATATACTCATAACCTCTATCTCTTAAAAGAGCGATGTTTTCTTTTGTTGCAATGCCTCTGTCAGCTACTATTGTGGGCAAAATGCTAAAAAGTGTTTTCTTACAGTCAGCTTCAAGCCTGTCAAGTATGTCAGCCAGTGTTTTAGGCTCTGAGGCATTTCCCTCATAAACTTGAGAAAACAGGGGATATCCCAGACTATTAACCAAAAGGGCAAGACTAACTAAGGGACAGTCGTTTCTTTTCTCTTTTGATTTTGCTCTTTTTGCAATACTGTTGCCTTTGCATGCTCCTTCAAAATATGTATTTGTCAGATCATATAAAAAAAGGGTAGAAGCGTTTTTAAAAAGAGACTCTTCTTTCTGGCGCAGAGCTTTTTCGATTTTATCTTTGTGATAAAGAAGCACATCAGCTATTTCATAGACAGTGTCTTTTTTTAGAGACAGAAGATCCGTACTTACTATTTCAGGTACAGATGATCTCTCTTTAATATATTTAAGTGTAGCAAGTTCACTTGAAGGGGCTATAAGCCTTGACAGTATTACCGCTTTTGCAAGCTGTATATCTTTTTTATTTAGTCCGGCCTGTTTAAGTATGGCATCAAAGCCAAGTGTATTGTACGCATTATTTGCCACAAGCTCAGCCCCTAAGCTTCGGCATTGTGTGGTTTCAACTTTTTGCAGGTCTATTGTTAAAAAATTAGTCTTATTTTGTTCTTTTTTGGCCCTTATTTTGTAAAACTGATAGTTTCTCATGGCGCAATCTACAGCTTGTGCAATTTTTTCATCCTTTAGCAGCAGACTTTCCTGGCCGGAGAGCTTTTCTGTAAGAGCAAAGGCAAGCCTTCTATGTTCTGATACAGGTAGATTGATATTTCCCAGATTCATTACTATCCTCTGCCTGGGACCTTTATCTGACCGATATGACTCAACTAATTGATACTTTATATATACGGCTCCTGTCTTTTTATTTACAGTTTTATACTTTCTGATAAACATAAATAAATAGTATAATAAAATGGTGCTAATGTCAATAGTATTATTATATATTAGGTCACTACATTTGTAAATTTATAGTACCTTTGTGCTTAAAATGTGCTTATTTATGGATAAAACAGGCTAAATCTGGTATGATTTCAGACAATTATTCCGAAAGTTGGGTTAG
>CAZGTW010000195.1:0-1913 GCA_964528815.1 uncultured Actinomycetota bacterium
GGGGCCACTGTTACATCAATAAAAGTGCCTGATAGGAAAGGGCGCATAACTGAAGTAACCCTTGGCTTTGACAATATAGATTCCTATATTGCCGGGCACCCTTACTTTGGCAGTACTATTGGAAGGTATGCAAACAGGATAGCAAATGGAAAATTTACTCTCAATGGAAAACAGTATGTCCTTGACTGCAATGACGGCAAAAACCATCTGCATGGAGGGTATTGCGGTTTTGATAAGGCAATATGGGAAAGTGAAATAAATAAAGAGCAGCTTGTAATGCATTATTTTAGTATTGATGGCGACCAGGGATATCCAGGCAACCTTGATGTTTATGTGACTTTTGAGTTAAATGACGATAATGAGCTTGCCATCTGCTACAGGGCAACTTCTGATGCAGACACAATAATCAATCTTACCAATCATGCGTATTTTAACCTTTCGGGCTGCAGGCAGAATATCCTGGGCCATGAGTTAAAAATTTATGCAGGCAGTTATACACCGGTTCTGGAGGGTGGCATCCCAACAGGAGAAATCGCTGATGTGGGAGGCACCCCGATGGATTTTTTAAAGATGACCCGCATAGGGCAGCGGATAAATGATGATTTTAAACAATTAAAATTAACCGGAGGTTATGACCATAATTATATTCCTGATAAAACAGGACTTTGCGCCGAGGTTATTGAGCCTGAATCAGGAATTACTTTGCAGGTATTTACCGATAAACCCGGCCTGCAGTTTTATTCAGGCAATTACCTGGGTGGGATCGTAGGCAGGGACAATGTAAAATACACAAAAAACTTCGGGTTCTGCCTTGAGACACAATTTTTCCCTGATTCGCCAAATAATTCCGGCTTTCCGGACTGTGTCCTGAAAAAGGGGAAAGTTTACTGTTATAAAACTACATACCGTTTTGGGGCGTCCTGATGGAAAACATTGTTACAAAAGACGACGGTTCACAGGAATTATTCAATGAGGAAAAAATAAGGCATTCAATGTCAAATGCAGGCGCAGATAAAACAAGCATTGAAAGAGCCATAAATAATATCAGGAAAAACCTCACTGAATTTATGCCCTCGGGAAAGATATATTCAATCGCGGTAAAGACTTTAAAAAAGCATGAGCCGGTAACTGCGATAAAATACACTTTAAAACGTTCAATGATGGACCTTGGCCCGGATGGTTTTGTCTTTGAAAGGTATTTTGCAAAAGTGCTTGCAGAGCATGGCTACAGGACCTCAGTCGGTACCTATGTCAATGGTTTCTGTGTTGACCATGAGGTAGATATTATTGCTGAAAAAAACAGCAGCCATATAATGATTGAATGCAAATATCACAATAATCCCGGCTCTAAAAGCGATATACAGGTGGCTCTTTATGTCAATGCAAGATACCAGGACTTGAAGAAGGGCAGCCAGTCAGGAAGGAGCAATTATGATTTTACTGAGGGCTGGCTTGCTACAAATACAAGGTGCAGCTCCCAGGCAATAAAGTATGCAGGCTGCAGCGGCCTTGGCATTGTGGCATGGCATTACCCCCATGATAAAAACCTTGAATATTATATTGAAAGCAAAAAAATATATCCTGTTTCAATACTGCCTGATTTGAGGCCCCACCAGAAAATGGAACTTTTCAGAAAAGAGATATATACGATTCAGGATCTGCTGGAAAATACCCCGGAAGCTATCACGGGTTATCTTGATATCAGCCGTGAGGTTACAGACAAGCTCTTCAGTGATGCTGCAATGCTGTTTTCATAAATTAAAAGTATCTGTCACTCAATTTTTGTCGTACATTGAATCCTCGCTGGCCCGGAAGCCACAGCTGTCTTGGATTAACTATAAATATTTCTTCAAAATGGAATCGATAACTCCAAAAATATATGTAATTTGGAATTGACAACTCCAAATATCAAT
>CAZGTW010000196.1:0-1906 GCA_964528815.1 uncultured Actinomycetota bacterium
GTAAACGATATTGAGGCAAAGAAAAAAGAAGCATTCATAAGGCAGCATTACAGCTTGGGATACGCTTCAGAATTTGACTGGGGACATGTAAAGCTAATTATTGCCGGAATACAAAAAACAGTACATATGGGTGCATTTACCACAGCTAAAGGTAACTGGCGATATGCAGATCTCTTCTACAGCCAGAAGATGGAAAACTTCCTTTACCTGCATGCAGAATTTTTCGAAAGCGCAGGAGGAGTATACAGGGAGATCGTATATGATAACTTAAAGAGCGCTGTTGCTAAATTTGTGGGCAAAAACTTCAAAAAACCAACCGATGACCTTTTAAAGCTTTCTATTTATTACAATTTTAACTGGCGGTTTTGTAACTGTGGCGCCGGCAATGAAAAAGGTCACATAGAAAGAAGCGTCGAATATATAAGAAGAAGGGTATTTTCTAAAAGGGACAGTTTTTCGTCAATTGATGAGGCAAGGCAGTACTTAAGACAGGAGCTAATAAAACTAAACTTAAAAGGCCAGACCCTTGAAAACGGAAGATCGGCAGCAAATATGCTGGAGGAAGAAAAAGGCTATCTTCTGCCACTTCCCCCCAAGTATGACACGTCAAGAATTTGTGAAAGAAGAATAACAAAGTATTCCTGCTTTGAGATAGACAGCTGCTTTTATTCTGTTCCTGACATATATGTGGGCCAGTTCGTATTCGTAAAGGCATATCCGCAAAAAATAATTGCATACTATGGCCAAGAAGAAATTGCAGCTCATAAAAGAAGATTTGGCCAGTACCAGTGGTCAATTAAAATAGAGCACTACAGAAAGACATTTCTAAAAAAGCCTGGAGCGCTTGCAAATAGTTTGGCCCTTTTGCAGGCAGCCCCAGAACTTAAAGAAATATACACAAATTATTATATAGGAAGTGAAAAAGATTTTATAGAACTCCTTGAAGTAGCAGCCGAAAACGGCCTTGCTAAGGTAAGGGCGGCAATAGAAAAACTTTTAAGCATAAATTGCATGTCAATAAATACAGACAAGATAAAACTGCTTGTGCAAAGAGATGAGGCTAAAATTGTAAGTATTACCTGCAAAAGAGATGATCAGATTGAATCCTATTCAAGGCAAATTGCAAAAAATTATGCAGAACTGCTTAATTTTGCCACTGCAGAAAGGCCGGTATAGATATGGCGGAGAATAAAACATATGTCCAGATAAAAGAGTATGCAAAAGAGATAAAGCTTCCCTTTACTGCTTCATGCTTTGAAGATGAAATAAGGGCCGCAGAAGTAGACAACAAATCATATGCTGATTTTCTTCATAATCTTCTTGAAAAAGAATATGACCTAAGAAAGGAAAATGGAAAGAAAAACAGGATAAGACAGGCAGGCTTTCCAGCTAAAAAGTACCTGGAGGACTTAAAAGTCGAATTCCTGCCCCAGGATGCAAAGCATAAACTTGCAGCACTTAAAAGCCTTGATTTTATTAAAAACGGAACTAATGTAATTTTTGCAGGTCCGCCGGGCACAGGTAAGACTATGATTGCAACAGGGCTTGGAATTAAGGCATGTATGCAAGGATACCGTGTATTTTTTACAACAGTACCGCTTTTAATCAACCAGCTAAAAGAGGCAAGAGGAGCTTCAACCCTTCGCTCATTTGAACTAAGGTTTGAAAAGTACGATTTGGTTATAGCAGATGAGCTAGGATATATTTCCTTTGACAGGCAGGGCTCTGAGCTATTGTTTACCAATCTGTCACTTAGGGCTGGAAGAAAATCAACAATAATTACAACTAACCTTTCCTTTGACAGATGGGAAGAGATATTTTCAGATCCGGTTATGACTGCTGCAATGATAGACAGACTTACTCACAAATCATACATAGTTAATATGAATGGGGCTTCATACAGGGT
>CAZGTW010000197.1:0-1884 GCA_964528815.1 uncultured Actinomycetota bacterium
GGAGGATAATCAAATGACTTTAATGAGAGCATTTTCTAAGGTGGAAAAAGATGGGAAGATAAAACTCCCTGCAAATATTCAGCGAGCAGCAGGCCTTAAAGAAGACCAATTGGTCGAGCTGAAGATTGTAGGGACAAGCGCTAATAAAAGTATTCTTCTTGCAGCAAGAAAAAGTGCACGGTAGCCCGCATTGATTGCTCAACCTAAAGGTTTGCGGCTAAAGGAAAAATACCAATTAGGAGGGATTAAGGATGGAAAGAAACAAAAGTGATATCAAAGGTCTTCGAAATATCAGGAGTATGCGCAGCACGGGCAAGAACTCTATACCCAAAAACCAAAGCTCGGCTTATTTAGATTTGTATATGTTAAATATAGAAAAAAAAAGACTCCAGAAGGAAGATGAGGGCCTATCTATAAGAAAGGATACTATTAGAAAACGCCTGGAAGAAATAAAATTGCAGATGGATAGACTACAAGAGGTTAAGGATATGGTTAAAGCCAATAGAAACGTAGGTTCTTTAGGAGGTACTTTTATCCAGAAAGATGGGGTCAAAAAAGATTGGAAGAAGATGCCTTTAAATTATTAGTTATAGAAAAGGAATAAATATGGAGTGGAAGATATTTGACTTTAAAGGTGGGAGAACAAGGTTGGGCCGAAAAATGGGTGAAATTTTAGAAGGGGATAGGTTTAAATGTGCGTTATGTGCCGGTAGCGGAATATTACCCAGAACCAAAAGTATAAAATGCCCGGTTTGCAAAGGTTCAGGCATAGTTTCTTTAACTGGACCAGCAGTAGTATGCGTTTATTGCAAAGGTAGAGGTGATTATCCATCCAGAACAAACATTACCTGTACGGTTTGTGGCGGAAAAGGTTTGGTAAGTGTTACTGAGCCTATTGAGGTATGTAAGCATTGTCGGGGAACTGGCTCAGAGCCAGGCAATAAACTTCCGTGCCTGAAATGTAAAGGTAAAGGTGTTGTTACTAAAGGGTCTATTTGAAGTGGAGGAAAGATAAAGAATGCCCACGCCAGATGAAATGAAAATCCTTAAAATGATCGACGCTGAAGGTGGTGAATCCACTGTAGGAAGAATTGCTAGAAAAATGCGTCTAGACCCGAATTATACCAGAGTTATCCTTAATTCTGTGAGGCTGAATGACCTTATAGATGTTTTTAGAACTGGGAAGGTCAGACTTGCAAGTAAAGGCTGGATAACATTAGGGAAACAGCCCCAGTGTGGAAAAGGACTACAAAGATATTTAGAGGATCGAGCCAAATGGAAGACTTTTTGAAGATAGCATTATAATAAGAAAGGAGGACAAACGATGAGACTTAACTGTTTATCATGTGGTTATACGCTTGATTTGGACAATGCTTATGGGGACTATGACGGTCAGATCAAATGTGTTATTTGTGGTGCAGTTATTAATATCAAGACCGAGGAGGGCGAATTTAAGTCGGCTAGTATTGCCAAAGCTGGACAGCGCCCTTCAGAGAAAAGAGCATTTTGAGCATAACAGCTACAGAGTTGGAGATTTTAAAGATTATAAATGAGAAAAATGGTTTGATGTCTATGAAGGAACTAAGTAGCAAGGCAGGATTTGAGATAGGTTATACCTATATGTTATGCAAGTCATTAGAAAAAGAGGGCTGTATCGGATTCTTTAGCCGCTCATCCTGCAGGATAACTGTAAAAGGTAAAATTAAGATAAGATAAGATAAGATAAGGTAAGAAAGGTAAGAAAGGAAGTAATCAGATGAGCGAGAAAAAAAAGAACGGAGAGGAAGAAGGGTTAGACCTTGATTTTGGGATAGGCAAATTGGGGTGGCGGGGTTTGTTTAAGGGCATTGAGAAATTGATAGACCTTGCCACAGATTTAAAAGA
>CAZGTW010000198.1:0-1882 GCA_964528815.1 uncultured Actinomycetota bacterium
TATTTTGATTAATATTCCGGAATTTACCAAAAACAGATCAAAATAAAAAAATAATATAACGTTATACTATCAAGTTTATTTTATGGTTTATAATTATAGATGTCAATGAAAATCAGCCGAAGAATATTTGGGAACAAACTTTATGTTTTTTTCTCAATTTCAATGTGCAAATTTTTATACGGTTTATACCTTACCGCAATAGGCCCTTTGCTTGTTATGCTTGGCCAAACCTACAGTATAAATCTTAAAATGCAAAGCTTTGTTTTTCCCTCAATCTTTATCGGCCAGGTATTTATTATTTTTTATATCGGTTTCTTATCAGACAAAATAGGTAAAAAAATAATCAAGATATTTGCCTTAATTGTTTTCGGTGCTACATCTCTTCTTTTCCTTGTTGCATCATCCTATCCGGCAATACTTCTGCTTTTCCTTTTAACCGGTATTTCTGCAAGCAGCATAAACCTTATATCAGATGTCACGATCACTGATTCCTTTACAAAAAACAAGACTTTTTACATAAATCTTTCACATGTTTTTTTTGGCCTGGGCGCATTGATATCCCCTATCGTTTTCAATATACTTTTTACCAGCACCAGCAATTACAGGTTTATATTCATAGTGCTTTCAGCGCTCTCTTTATTATTGTTCTTCCTCATACTTCCGGTCAAATATCCAAAATCAACAATAGAAAAAGTAAACCTTGCCAGTGTAAAACATGTAACCGGCAATAAGGAATTTATTATCTTATGCATATTTTTCCTGCTGGGCGCAGGGGTCCAGAATACTGTTTCCGGATGGATCCCGACCCTGTTTGAAAAAGAGCTGTTTGTGTCCAAAGTTTTATCCAATTATTCACTGGCTTTCTTATGGCTGTCGATAATATCAGGCAGGACGGTTACTGCTTATCTGTCAAAAAAAACCAGGGAACAAAGCCTTATAAAATATTATGCGCTTGTAATTTTTATCACACTTTTACTTTCAGGATTTGCCGGCAAGTTTATTTTTCTAATTGCCTGCTATGCAGTATTCGGCTTTTTCATGGGAGGGCTGCTTCCACTGTTCCAGTCATTCAGCACAGTAATACATAAAGATTCAACCGGCATAAAACTTGGAATGATTACATCTTCAGCTGCAATCGGAAGCATTATAATACCCTCGTTTATTGGGTTTTTGGGGGATTATTTTTATATCAATAAAATAATACCGTTTACTTCAATATTTTTTGCCGCAATGGCAGTATATTATTTTATAAATTACAGGAAAAAAAGTTGAAGATATTATAGAAAATTTACGACTGCTAAAGGAAAAATAAGGCTTGTACATAATACAGGACTAAATATTTGAATTTACAGCAGATCCTTTAAAAATATTTTTTCAGATGATAATGCACTCCTGACTGCTCCAACCATCATTGACACACTCTTGATATTATCCGTACAGTCATTTTCCGATTTTTTCCCTTCAATAAGAGAAGAGAACATTTCATCAAGTGCGCCATGGTGCCATTCCTTTCCCGGCCAATCAAGCTTTGCGTCTATTCTTCTAAAATCATTTACAAGCTTATCTTCAGCACGCACGGGCAGAACTACTTCACAGTACGGTGCCTCTTTCCCATCCCAGATTGCGGTGCCCTTTGTGCCCATTATTCTCCATGAAGAATGCCACGAGGTAAGGGCTCCCTCTGCAACCCTAGAACCCCTCAAACAGAACACTTCTTTGTTTGAAAATTCAAATATGCAAACCACCGCTGCATTGCCCCTGTACCAGGAGCCTAAAGGATTAAACTCATAACAATAAACTGAAACCGGATCAGAATCCAGGATAAAGCGCGCCTGGTCAAAAGTATGAATACATATATCAAGTATAAAAGGGTTATCCATTA
>CAZGTW010000199.1:0-1881 GCA_964528815.1 uncultured Actinomycetota bacterium
GATAATATTTTCTTGTTATTGTAGTGTTTATACATACTACCTCATAATAATAACGGGTATTATTATATCAAAAAACATTATTATGGAGGTGTATCTATATGACTGAAACACTACTTTCAACCCTTATTGAAAAAACAAGAGAAGCGGTAAAATCATTTGGCCACAAACAATCAACCTTGAAGCACTACGACCGGGAATGGGGATGCTTAAAAGATTATTTTTTAAAGCATGGCAGAAAAACATTTTCAAAAAAGCTTGTAAAGAAATACATCATTGAACAAAATAGGCAGCTTGACAGAGGGCAAATCAGTATGCAAAAACACAGGTTTACAAGACGTACCCTGAGCATGTTAAATGAGTATTACAGCCAGGGGCATATAACATGGAAATGTCCTAAGAAAAGTGAAACTACCCAGTTAAGAAAACATTTTTTTATCCAGCTGCATAAAGAGTACATTACTCAGTTGCTTAGAGAGCATAAAAGTCCTACTACTGTCTACAAATACGGAGTCTACTCAAAGAGATTTTTTGAGTATCTGGAACTAAAAGGGTATAAAAATTTTTTTAAAGTAGGGCTTTGTGATGTAAAATCATTTATCCCGTATGTTTCAAAGAAGCATCGGCCGGGTAATATGTCGGACGAGTTAACTGTTCTTCGGTCTTTGCTTTCTTTTGTAGACTCAAAGAATCTCTCAACTATAGACCTGAGCAGAGCCGTTCCCGCAAGTCACAACAAAAAAAATTCCATCTTTTTTATTCTTGGTAAAGATGAAGAAAAGAAATTACTTCAGTGTGCAGACAGAACTACTGCCACAGGTAAGAGAAATTATGCAATGCTAATGCTGGCAATGAGGACAGGACTAAGGTCAATAGACATCGTTAACCTTAAGCTTGACAATATCAAATGGAGGACCAATACAATTGAAATTATCCAACAAAAAACAAAAAGACCTTTGGTGCTTCCTCTTCTTGCAGAGGTTGGCAATGCCATTGCTGATTACATAATGGGCGGAAGGCCTGCGTCTGACTGCAAATATATATTTCTAAGGAGCCTGGCGCCTTACAGGCAGTTGGATTGTTCTTGCACGTATAAGGTTTCAAGTAAAGTTATGAAAGATGCCGGCATTTGTCAGGCAGAAGGCGAACACAGGGGCTTTCATCGCCTGCGCCGCACTATTGCCACCCGCCTTCTTGAAAATGAGACTCCGCTTCCTGTTATTTCTACGATCCTTGGCCACAGGAAAAAGGAGTCCGCAAAAGTCTACCTATCGGCAGACATAGAGCATCTGCGTATGTGTGCTTTGACACTTAAAGGAATTGAAGTTACAAGAAAGGAGCTATTATGAATTATTTTAGCAGTTTTAAAATATATATCGAAGAGCTTATTCAAGAGAAACAAGCTACAGGATATTTATATGAGGCTTCCGCAAAAAAACTAAAGTGCTTTGATAGTTTCTGCAGAAAATATTACCCGGATGAGAAAATTCTAACGAAAAAAATTGCCATGCACTGGGCCGAGCGCAGAAATAATGAAAAAATAAATAACATCCATCGCCGCATAACGCCAGTGCGCCAGCTGGCAAAATACATAAACAGTATCGGTATTGAAGCATATGTTATACCCTGGAGTATCCTGGGTAAAACGACCCGGTATATGCCTCATATTTTTACCGGAAATGAGCTTTCTGCCTTTTTTTTGCAAACCGACAGATGCAAGCCCTGCAGGCAGAGCCCGGCAAGGCATCTTGTAATTCCTACAGTCTTTCGGGTGATATATTGCTGCGGCCTTCGCTCCTCTGAGGCAAGGCTACTAAAAGTTGACCAGGTAGACTTAGAAACTGGAGCACTTACCATACGTAACTCCAAAGGAAACAAAGACCG
>CAZGTW010000200.1:0-1871 GCA_964528815.1 uncultured Actinomycetota bacterium
TAGACATATGCGGCAAGCAGGGTATTTTCCCCGATTTCAACATTATTTGCAGAAAAAATCTCGCAGTTAAAACCTATATTTGCCCTGTTTCTAAGTATTATGTTGCCATTTTTGCAGGAAAGTATGGAGTTTCTGCCAATAAATACTCCGTCTTCTATGATTATACCTTCATTGGTGCCGCCCTTGGCATCAAGCAGCACATTGTCGTCGATTATTACATTATTGCCTATTTTTATTTTATACGGGTTCCTAATTGATACGCCCCTGCCAAACATAACGCCTTTGCCGACTTTCTTAAAAAGCAGTTTATAAAATATGCCCCGAAGGAAAATACCAGCAGCACCCGGGCAATATGTAAAACATCCCGTCAGTATTTCATATTTTAAGAAAGCTAAAAAACTCTTTTTTCCTACAAACATTTCCATATAACTGCCGGCTTTTGAGCTTTTTTTGTCCTTCATCTTATGCTGTATCTGGACGATTCCTTTTTCCCGGTCGCCATCTTTCATTCTTTCCTCCCTGGTAATAAAAATGCCTGATATTTAAAAAATATTTATTAATAAATCCTGAAACTATTCCTGATGCTGGTCTGCAAAAAAATATATTGCCGGTATATCCAAAAAAAGGATAAGAAAAGCTTTTTAACAGAAATAATTAATTGTAAAATAATAATAACAATAATCAGGTTTAAAAAACAGATTGGAACTAAAAAATGTGGAGGCTGGTTTTCTTAAGGACACTGTATTACCTGTTCTTTTTTGCAGTTTTTGCAATAGCGCTGCTGATATTTTTGCGCCTTGTTGATTTCTACTTCTATATCCCTGCTTTTGAAAGGTTTCTTTTAAATTTTGTCAGCCGGATAAACGTCTAAGCTATTTATCTTTATTTTCCGGGCCAATACTGCTTTCAGCCTGTACATTTTTATCCGTGCCGGCTTCATCATCTGCCGCAATATTGATAGCAGTATTTTTCTGTTTTAATATAAATGGCCTTACAACATAAACTATGCCGCCGATTATGCCAAGTACGATAAGCATTGCAAATAGCAGCAGAGAACATACTGCCGCCTTATCATTTGGTGCGCCGAGAGCAACCATAAGAATTACAAGGGAGTTTTCCCTGATGCCGATTCCCCCAATTGATATTGGAAGCATTGCTATTGTCGCAACTATCGGCACTATAAAAATAAAGGAGGCAAATGACAGCTCAATGCCCAGGGCCTTTGAGGCAAGGTAATAATTTGCTATTACTCCCATCTGGAGCGCAAAACTGCATAAAAGAGCCTCAAAAAGCGCAAGCTTGAATTTCTTGAAACTCTGGAAGGTATGATAGATTTCTTTAAGTTTTTCCCTTATCCTGGAAAGGAACTTAACCCTGTCTATAAGCTTGTTGAGGCGCAGTATCGATGGATTTAAAATTATAAATAAAAGAATGATGGCGACGACAAAGAATATTACTACAGGTATTACATAAGAGGTGGTTCCAACTGTAGAGAAACCCAGGAAAAGAGCGATTATGGCATAAACAGCTGCGCTTATAACTCCTGAAAACCTGTCTATTACCAGCACAGAGGCCGATTTTCCAATGGATATCTTTGCCTTGTTTGCGACATCTATGGATCTGTAAATATCGCCGCCGATGCTGGTGGGGAGGAGGTTATTAAAAAATGAGCCCACCAGAAAGGATGATGAAAGATATCCCTTTGATATCCTGATGCCCTGGGTCCCAAGCAGTATCTGCCATCTTACCGCAGATATCCAGGTGCCAAAAATATGAAGTGAAGCAGATGCAAGTATAAGAGGAATATTGATGTCCTTTAATATATTTGCAAAATTGGCAAAATCCTTAAATCCTGATTTGAATACAATCAG
>CAZGTW010000201.1:0-1862 GCA_964528815.1 uncultured Actinomycetota bacterium
TTTTTTGCCATTTTTTATTGATTTATCAAGATTTTTGGGGTATAATTTCCCCAATAACTTTTTTTAGCTTTTGTCAATTAAATTACTTTTTATGAGTTCAAATAAACGCGAAAAATATTTTACCTTACTTGTATTGTCCAATGCGGACACAAAAATAAGGAAATTCAAGGTTCATTTCAACTGGCTCAGAGCAGCCTTTATTGTTGCAGGAGTAATAATTGTAACAATAGTAACGCTTGTATCCAATGTCTATATAGTCCGGAATGAATTGGATGACAGGGTTGTTGAGCTTGACAGACTAAAAGAAAAAATCAGCTATAAAGAAATAGAGATAGCTAATCTTCAGGAACAATCAAATGAAATCAAAGCAAAGACAAAGATACTTGAAGACTACCTTGCCCAGGTCGAGGACCTCGATAAAATGGTCAGGGATATAACAGGCAAGGGTGGTTATGAAAGCGAAGTAACATTTTATAATTCCGATTTAAGCGCAAGTGTTGACCTTGAAAATGATACCAATGAGATTTTCTATTATGATTTTACTGATTCAGAGGATCTGGACAATATTAATGACATCCTTGATGACCTGATGGCTAAGGCTCCTGAAATGTCTGCAAAGCTTACTGAGGATAAAATCCATATGGAGGACCATATCTATATGATGGATCATACCCCGTCAGTTTGGCCGACTACTGGCGTGCTAAGCAGCCTATTTCATGAAAGAAGGGGCGGGGGACACCTTCATGGAGGCATTGATATAGCTACAAATGTGGGCACTGATGTCAAAGCATCTGCAGCAGGAGTTGTTATTTTTGCCTCAAGAAACAGGGGTTTTGGAAATGAAATAATAATACACCATGGTTTTGGCCTTATAACAGTTTATGCTCACTTGAATAAGACGTTTGTCAGTGTCGGAGATGAGGTTACAAAGGGCCAGCTTATAGCTGATTCAGGAAATACCGGTTATTCGACGGGCCCTCACCTTCATTTTGAAGTCATAAAAGACGATGTCCAGGTCGACCCCCTGGATTACCTTCCATAGAAAAATATAAACTTCTTATTTTCTTTATGTATATCTTGACCCGGATCTTTAATGCTCTATTATGATTTCGCCGCCAAAAACAAAAAGGATTTTAATGCTTTTATCTGAAGTTATTACCTGATGGTCAGTTTCACGCGGCACATATATAAAATCATTTTTCTTAACAGGGTAGATTTTACCATTGATTTTTATTTGTGCGCTACCGGCCAGCACAAATAGTGCTTCTTCCACATTGTGCCTGTGGTTTAAAGCCTCGCGGTTTTTTGAGAAATTCACTATCCCCAGGTTAAGACCCTCACTTTCTTTAAGTCCCTGCGGCCCGAATGCAAACCTTACCCACCTGTCATCGAATTGCTTCTTTTTTATTTCTTCCTGGCTGAATATATATTTCATATGATTTGATTCAATCTGTTTTTAGAACCACCTGATACTTCTTGTGTGGAAATAAATACCTGTTGGTTTCCAAATTAGAATATTTTTTATACTCATCAAAACTAAAGAAAATGAGATTAATATAAAAAAGAATAGGGTTAAGTATTGGAAAAGTCAATGTTACATTGGAAATTTTTAGCTTTAGCTTGACAAAAGATGGGTAAGATAGTATTTTGTAAAAATACTTGATAATTCAATTAGAAATGGAAATATAAGGTATTATTACAATGAAAATAGCAGGATATTCTGGACTTTCAAAAGATGCAGTCTATTTATTGTCCAGGGCAGAGTTTGAAAAACAGAAGGTCATTACAACCGGATATGCAGTCAAAGTTTTGGGAAGCTACAGAAAAGCAACCAGTATGCTTGATAATCTGTCCAAAAGAAA
>CAZGTW010000202.1:0-1823 GCA_964528815.1 uncultured Actinomycetota bacterium
TCTATGAGCCTGATGCAAAAAATGCAGCCCTTTACCAGGACTATTATGATATATATAAAAAACTCTATCCTGATTTAAAGAATATCAATAGCAGCATTTATGAAAGGTTCAGGAAATAAAATACAGGTTGAGTAAAGCTATATTTTTTAATTGATTAAGGCATTAGCTAAATAGGAGATAAATTAACGAAATGGCAAATAAGGAAATGACAGGCGAGGAACGGATTTTACGGGCGCTGCAACTTAAAGAAGCAGACAGGGTCCCGCATTTTGAATTGTACATTGATAAAAAAGTAATCGAGGCCTTATCCCCAGGCTCAAACTATGAGAAGTTTTGCTATGAATTTGACAATGACGCAATCTGTGTAGATTGCGATTTCGACAAGAAATATATTGAAGGCGGCCTGATCCAGGATGAGTGGGGAATGATAAAAAAAGACACAGGCGAGGCGCATTCTTTCCCGGTTGATGGGCCCATAAGGACATTAAAAGATATAGAAAATTATATTCCCCCTGATCCATTTAAGCCAGGAAGGTTTAAAACAGTTGAGAAAGCTGTGCGTGACCATAGCGGTAAGAAAGCTGTGGTTCTTCATTTAAATGATGTCTTTTCAATTCCAAGCAGGATGATGCCTTTTGATACATTTTTAATCAAACTATTTGAGGAACAGGAAACAGTAAAAGCATTAGTTAAGATGAGCGTAGATGTAAACCTGCAATTGGCAAAAGAGGCTGCAGCCAGGGGCATAAAAATGGTTTATACCGGAGATGATTATGCATATAATTCCGGACCCATTTTTTCACCGGCAATATTCAGGAATATATTTTATCCTGAGCTTAAACGTGTTGTATCCGGATATAAGGAGCTTGGACTTTATGTGATAAAACATACAGACGGAAATATCATGCCAATTATTGACATGATAATTGACAGCGGATTTGACTGCCTCCACCCGATTGATCCCATAGCAGGGATGAATCTTGCACAAATAAAAAAGGATTATGGAAAAAGGATATGCCTGATGGGAAATGTAGATTGTTCAACTACCCTTACATTTAGGAGCAGAGATGAAGTAATCGCAGAAACAAGAAAATGCCTTGAAGCTGCCATGGCAGGAGGTGGCTACATACTTTCTTCAAGCAATAGCATACATTCAGCAGTCAAGCCTGAAAATTATCTTGCTATGATTGAGACAGTTAAAAAGTATGGTAAATATTAAATATTTTTTTATCTTTTATGTTGATTTTTATTCAGGAAAGGAACACAGGCAAAGATGTACGAAAAAGAAAAAGACGAGATAATACATGCGGCACTTGCACTAAAGGAATACAGGCTCATAGCATTGTCCGGCGGCAATGTAAGCATAAGGATGCCGGAGGGCCATATCCTGATAACTCCTTCCGGAATGCTTTATGAGACAATGGCAACATCAGATGTGGTGGTGCTTGACATTGAAGGCAAGGTCATACAAGGGACAAGAAAGGTATCTGTTGACACTGAGGCACTACTTTATATTTATAAAAGATTGTCTCACGTAAATTCGATTATCCATACGCACCAGGTGTACGCTTCTGCCGTTGGCGCAGTTTATGATGAACTGCCTGCAATTGTTACGACTCTTCCAAATGCGTGCCTGGGCCCTATTAAGGTTGCGCCATTTACATCAGCTGCAAGCCTTGATATGGGAATAGTTGCAGTCGATTACTTAAAAGACAGAAGAGCTGTAATACTTAAGAGCCACGGAGTTCTAACAGTTGGAGGAACACTTAAAGAGGCTCTTTATTCTGCAATATACCTTGAGGATGCTGCAAAGACCTTTATAA
>CAZGTW010000203.1:0-1806 GCA_964528815.1 uncultured Actinomycetota bacterium
CTCGAGCCCTATTACCGTTTCATAGCCATCATTTATAAGTTCTTTATTTTCCTGTGCCATTTTTAATTCTATTAATCAGCAAATAAATATTTCATATATATTTAAATATTTTTAACTTCAAAAATTAAACGACCATTATATTGTGCTATTTGCATTAATAAACTATTCATATAAATGCATCGGATGGCTGTCAAAGCCAATAGCCTCTTCAAGCGCATGCGCCACCCTGAAAATATTATCCTCCCTCAATGTATCAGCTATTATCTGCAGGCCTATGGGAAGCCCTTCCGATGAGAGCCCTGCTGGTATTGATATTGCAGGAATGCCTGCAAGGTTTACAGGTATTGTGCATATATCAGACATGTACATCTTTAAAGGGTCACCTGACTTTTCACCTATCCTGAACGCTGTGGAAGGAGATGTCGGTGAAATAAGGACGTCATATTTCTTAAAAGCATTGTTAAAATCATTGATTATAAGGGTTCTTACCCTCTGGGCCTTTTCATAATATGCATCATAATAACCCGCAGAAAGGCTGTAGGTGCCTATCATTATGCGCCTTTTGACTTCAGGGCCAAAACCTTGGGCCCTGCTCTTTTTATACATCTGGCGAAGTGTTGCAGCATCCCTGTCTCTATAGCCATACCTTACCCCGTCAAAACGCGACAGGTTTGAGCTAGCCTCTGATGGAGCGATGATATAATAAACGCTTAAGGCATACTCAAGGCTTGGAAGCGATATCTCTTCAACAGAGGCACCAGCACTTTCTGCAAGGGCGAGCGCAGCATTTACTTTCTGCCTGACCTCGCCATCGACTTCCTTTACCATGAGCTCCTTTGGAACGCCGATTTTTAGCCCTTTTATGCCGCCATTTAAATATTTCGTGTAATCCTGGCTCCCTGTCTTTACAGAGCTAATTGACGTAGAATCATTTTCATCCCAGCCGCAGATAACATTAAGTAGCCTTGCGCTGTCCTCCACATCCCTGGTAAACGGCCCTATCTGGTCAAGAGAAGAAGCAAAAGCAATAAGGCCGTATCTTGACACTAACCCATATGTTGGCTTTAGCCCCACAACCCCGCATAGTGATGCCGGCTGCCTTATTGAGCCCCCTGTGTCTGAGCCAAGCGAACATATTGCCGTGCCTGCGGCCACAGTTGCAGCAGGGCCCCCGCTTGAACCTCCCGGCACCCTTTCCAGATCCCAGGGGTTTTTAACAGGGCCAAAATATGAATTCTCATTAGATGAGCCCATTGCAAACTCGTCCATGTTTGCCTTTCCGGAAAGTATATAACCTGCACCTTTAAGGCGCCTTATAACTGTTGCATCATAAACAGGAATGTAATTTGAAAGGATTTTTGAGGCACAGGTTGTTGTAATGCCTTTTGTGCAGATATTATCTTTTATAGCAATTGGAATTGCGCAAAAATCACTGATTGCATCGCTTTTTGCAAGCGCATCAAATTTGCTGTCAAAACCAGCAGCAGCTTGTGCCATTTCCTTACTTTCAATCCTGAGGTAAGAATGCATCCTGCCTTCTGCCTTATCAATTGCGCTTATAACAGCATCAGCAATTTCAGAAGCTGATACCTGCTTTTGCTTAAGCATCTTATTTAATTTATGCGCCGGATAAAAATTTAACGGCAGTTCCATAAAAATATTTCCTCAGACCTTATAACTAATCTATTTTTGGCACAAGAAAACCCCCGTCCTGCTCTTCAGGGGCATTAGAAAGCGCTTCGCCCGCACTTAAAGACTCTTTCTTTACATCCTGCCTGAATACATTGCTTATTTTAAGAGTATGGG
>CAZGTW010000204.1:0-1803 GCA_964528815.1 uncultured Actinomycetota bacterium
TATTTAATTAATCTTATTGACAATAATAGATTAAGCTAATAGAATAACTAATAGTGAAGCGTTATACTAAATCGCTGATGTATTTGATTCAGTAAAAACAAAAATTAAAGAGTCTTTATAAAGATGAATATTTACAGATCCCTTATATTTATACCTTCATCAAGTACAAAAATGCTTGATAAAATGGAGACTTTTAACCCTGATGTTTTTCTGCTTGACCTGGAAGACAGTGTCCCAAAACATTTAAAAGATGATGCAAGAAATAACATAAACAATAAAATAGATGCCTTATCTTCACAGGCACTTTTAGGCTCAAAAGAGATATTTGTAAGGATAAATGAGCTTGGAAGCAGTTTTGCCGAAAAAGACCTTGAAAGTGTATTTCGCAGTGAAGTTAGCGGCTTTATGGTCCCGAAATTTGAAGAGATAAGTAAATTAAGAGAACTTGAAAATAATCTTAAAAAGAAGGAAGAAAGAGCCGGCATTTCCCGGGGAAAGATAAAGCTTATACTGATGGTGGAAAGCCCCAAGGGGCTGCTTGAAATTGCAGGTCTTGCTAACCATTCAGGGGAGGAATTTTTTAAAAGGATTTTTGCAATAGCCCTTGGTTTTGAAGATTTCGCAAGAAGCTTAAATGCAGTCGGAAACATTTCAGGCGATATGTGTGATTTTGTAAAAAAATCAATGCTGGTTTATGCAAAGGCCAGCGGTTTTCTTGCTATTGATACAGTATATAAGGATTTTAAAGATACGGACGGCTTAAAAGCTGATACTGAAAAATCTGCTGCAATGGGATTTGACGGAAGGCTGGCAATACATCCCTGCCAGATAGAAATCATAAATTCATGTTTTATGCCAAACGAAACTGATATAAAAAAGATGGAGCTTATTCTTGGCAACAGGGAAAGGATTGAAAAAGAAGGGGCAATAAATATAGATGGAGTAATGTATGATCCGCCTCACCTTAAATGGGCGATAAATATCAGGCAATATCTTGACAGGGCAGAAAATAAGTAAAAAAAAAATAAATTACAAACTTTACACTTTTTGAGGGTTATTAATGGATGACATAAAAGAAATGATTTCAAGGGCTTTAAATGCATTGAGCATCTGGGAGAAATCATCCCAGGAAAAGATTGATGCAGTGGTCCGTGAAATTGCAAAAACGGTTCATGACAATGCTGAGGAGCTTGCAAGGCTAACTGTCGAGGAGACCGGCCTTGGCAACTACCAGGACAACCTTGCACAGGACAGGAGAAAATCAGAGATAATATGGCACAGCTTAAAGGGCAAGAAATCTGTAGGTATCATAAATACTGTCAAAGAGCTCAATATGATTGAGATTGCAAAACCTGTAGGGGTTGTAGGAGTTGTGCTCCCTGTTACTATTCCTGTGACAAATTTCATGGCTAATTCCATGTTTGCCTTAAAGTGCGGCAATTCCGTAATACATGCTCCTCATCCAAGTGCAAAAAAAACCATAGCAAGGACAGCTGAACTTGTGATAAAGGCGATTTCAAAACATGGTGCTCCTGACGGCCTCATACAATTTATAAAGGAACCCACAAAAGAGCTTACCCAGGAACTCATGAAGTCTGTGCATGTAGTTGTTGCAACAGGTGGCACTGCAATGGTAAAAGCGGCTTATGCAAGTGGCAGGCCCGCTTATGGAGTTGGCCCGGGCAATGTGCAGGCAATAATAGACAGGGATGCTGACATTGATGATGCAGCCAAAAAAATAATTTCAAGCAGGTCCTTTAATTACGGCCTTCCATGCGCATCTGAGCAGGCAGTAATAGCGCC
>CAZGTW010000205.1:0-1776 GCA_964528815.1 uncultured Actinomycetota bacterium
AATTGCAGTTAATCTTGATTTCGGCTGGATGGGCTCAAGCCTTATAGAGGTTGAAACAACAAAGAAAATAATGTCCATATCTGAAAATACAATCGGTCTCATGGTAAGTAACAACTTTGGCAAAACTGCAATTGCCCGAATAGGCCCTCTGGAAAGCTTGCCGGTTGTAATTACAGATAATGCAGCAGAAAAGGATATTTATAAACAATACAGTGATAAAGGGTTAAAAATAATAATTTCACAATAAAAGGTGGCAAATGAAACCAATTAAAGATTTTTTCAGGGTGCTTTCGGACAGTGAAGTCGAGATGCTTCATGAAAATGCAATCTCCCTTCTTGAGGAGCCAGGCATGAAAATAGAAAATAAATCAATGCTTGAAGCTCTGTACAGAAAAGGAGCAGCGGTTGATTTTGCAAATCATATTGTAAGATTTCCTAAAAAATATATTGAGGAAGTTATAGGCATTGCTTCGCAGGAAGAAAAAGAAAGAACCAGGAGTGGAGTAAGCGGGCAGGCAATAGAAACAGTGCCGGAGACCTCATATGAGAAAATGCTTACATTCAGCTGGCACACTCCGTTCAGGAACAGGACTCCTGATATCCAGGCAAGTTTTGGCGGGGGCGCCCCCCTTTATTATGACCATTCACTTAAGCAGAACAGGTATGCAACATCAAGTGATTTTGTGCGCATGATAAAACTTGCCGAGGGCCTTGCTGAAGTTGTAACTGTCGGAAATGCTGTGCATTATTTAAAAGAAGATGACGGATGCGATGTGGCGCCTAAAATGGTTGCAATTAAGGGCGCTGCAATGGTTGCTACTCACTCATCCAAACCCGGCTGTACGACAATAATAGACAGGCGGCAGCTTCCATACCTTATGGAAATGGGAAGAGTCGTCAAAGGCTCAGCAGGTGAGTTTATAAAAAATCCCATCCTTGTAAATATACATGATACTGAACCGCCGCTGCGGCTCACCAGGCCGGAAGCAGCTATTATTGAAGATATGGTTAAAAATGGCATAAGTATTTTTATTTTGCCGATGCCGCTTATAGGGACCTCTTCGCCCATATATCCGGTTTCTGCATCTATTATTGGCGCAGCAGAGATACTTGGAGTATGGGCCGCAGTAAAGGCATTAAGAGAGGATAATCCTGTGGAGGCACGATGCGTATGCGGAGTGTTAAATCCTGCTACAGGTGCTGCAAATTTTTCGACTCCTGAAACGGTGCTTGCCGACCTTGCAGTTGCACAGCTTTTCAGGCACAAGTATGGGGTTCCCTGCGGGACTGGGATAGGATTAATTGACGCGCCGTTCCCTGGTCCGCTTTCAATATATGAAAGAACATTTAAAGCAACAGCATCATCGCTGGCAGGGGAGCCCTCATTTCCGGTAGGCATAATCGGCGGGGCGGTTGTGTTTTCAATGGAACAGGCAATACTTGACCTTGACATTGCTGTATACCAGAAAAATCTAATGAGAGGCATTGGGGGAGCTGAGCATTTCAGCCGGTCTCTTGAGCTTATCAGGCAAAAGGGCATAGGCGGCCTTTTTATAGATACGGAGCACACGGCCCAGAATTTCAAGAGCTGCCTGACATTTACAAGAGCTATTAAAAATATAAAGAATACAAATGTTGCAGAGGCTTTAAAATCTGACCCTGTCGAGCTTGCACACAAAAAATGCCTGGAAATACTTGAAACTGTTAAACCGTATCATATCGAAGAGGACAAAGCCAGGGCAATAGATAATGTCGTTAAGGCTGCCGCCAAAGAAT
>CAZGTW010000206.1:0-1768 GCA_964528815.1 uncultured Actinomycetota bacterium
AGTATCTGCAGTATAAACCTTGTCTTTTTATAAGTATAAAATGTCTTTATTTTCTGCTCAAAGAAGTCATCTATAATGTTATTTTCCTGCAGGCAGACAGTGACAATATAATCATCATTTAAGACTATGCCAAGAGGAAGCGTAGAATACCTTGCAGTTGTCTCAACAACTTCCATTATGGGCACGTCAAGAAGCACGAGCATCTGGTCATCTTCGACTTCCATTCTGGAGCTTTCTTCCTTGTCAAGTGCCGCACGCAGCAGGTCCTTATCAAGCCCGGTATGGGTTGCAACCATTTCTATTTCATCTGTGTCAGGATCCTCAAGATGTATCCATGCACCGCATTCTATCTTGTCTATTTCACAGGTAAGGTTTTCACTTGTTTTATGTATCTTTATCATCTAGCTCCCTCCTTTCGTCTAAATAGATGTTTAACAGCCCTGCCATTTTAAGCATTTAATAAGCAAATAAACTCATTAACAAAATCCAAATTGCCCTGTTTTGCTAAAAAACTTTGCAGGTTTTTTAATTTTACCCTAAATACACCCGCAGGCAAATAAATAAATATTTGGCCGTGCAAAAACTTTCTGTTTAAATAAAAATGCTAATACATATACAAAAAAATAAGGGTAGTGTACACGTATTAGCATTTTTTACTTCAAAGATAAAAACATAAAAAGGTAATAATTGCAACAGTTTTTATCCAAATGTTTTTCAGTTTTTATCCAGGTGTTTCATATTTAACATGCAATACTATATTGCCGAGTATGAACCTGTAATAATCCCCGATACCATTAGTATTTATGCCTTCGAGGCTTAATTTTAACTGGAACCTCTGGCTGGCTGCATTTACAGCACTCTGAAGTTTTGCAGCTAACTCAGGGCTTGAGAAATCAAAACTTGCCATAGGATTAGTTGCGGGAAAAATCTTTACAAAATCACCGCCTGAGCCCTGGTCAGCAATCTCTAAAGTGGGGCCATAATCAAATACCCTGACATGTACATTTGGCATAGTTTCCGGGTGCTGTTCAATACTGTGGACAGGCATGGTTACAGAAGCTTCTTTTATGGTCACATTTGCCAGGCTGCTTATAGCGCTTATATTAAAACTTAAATAGGCTTTTATTTGTCTGTCATTACTATAGTCGCCTACATATGTATAATAAGTTCCCGGATATGCAGCAAATTCTACTATTATATAGCCGCTTATACCAGTATCAACGGCAATATCGGCATTTTGTTCAACGGGTGCGCTAACGCTGACAGTCTTTGATTCTGTTGCTTCCCCGCCTTTTCCATCTGTTACCAGAACTGTAATGGTGCAATCACCGGCTGTACCAGGTGTTGTCCATTTCATGGGGTTTGCAGTGCCATTATTGATAGCTCCGCTGCTTACGGTCCACTTATATGTGAGGCTGTCGCCATCAGGATCTGATGCGCTTGCAGTGATATCATAAGTCTTATTTATTACAAAGGTTGCGCTGGAAAGGGTTATGTCACTTATAACGGGGTTAGAGTTGCATCCCCATGTCAGGGTCATGGAATCGCTGTCTTCACCTTCAGAGTTTTTTGCTGTTGCTTTAAGAGTATAAGTTTCGCCCCTGTGTATATTGACCTGTGCTTTCTTTGTGCCCCAGGCGCCATTACTGTCATCTTTGCTGAACTTTACAGTAGGAGCCGGCTTACCGGTCACTGTAGCTTTTATGCGGTAGTAGCAAATATCATCGCCCGCAGAATAGGTCGGGCCCTCATAAATCTCCAGCTTGAT
>CAZGTW010000207.1:0-1758 GCA_964528815.1 uncultured Actinomycetota bacterium
TAAAATTCATAAAGGTCGTCCCGTATTTTCTCTCCATGCCGAAATTGACAATCTGTAGATCCCTTATGCTTATCCAGCCGTAATTGTTAAGGACAAAATAAATCACCGGAACATTATACTGTACTGCTGTTGCAAGCTCCTGGCAGGTCATCAGGAAATCACCGTCGCCGCATATTCCCACAACCTGCCTGTCAGGCTTTCCAAGTTTTGCGCCTATTGCTGCTGGCACGCACCAGCCCATGGTTGACCAGGCACCGGTTGTAAGATGTGTCCTTGGCTGGTATACATCAAATTCCTGGAACAATATTACCTGCGCATGGCCGGCAGGCCCCAGCACTATTGCGTCTCTTTTAAGGGCGGACCGAAGCTCTGCGAAAAACCTGGAATAACGTATAGGGACATTCTTTGACTGTCTTGACTGATTTAATTTATCCTGCCATTTTTGTTTCAGTTCTTCCAGTTCCTTAAAGTACGGGCTGTTTTTATAGTCTCTTCTGATAGTCTTGATTTTTACTTTTTCAAGAAGTGCTGCCATACAGGTTTTTGCATCTCCAAAAATGCCGATATCTACAGGGTAATTTTTCCCTATCTCCCTCATATCAATATCTATCTGTATGAGTTTTGTTTTCGGAAAATTAAAAGATTTGCCGGGCACATAAGACTGTGCTGTCCATTCCGTAAACTTGCATCCGACTGCAATTATAAGGTCAGCTTCTTTTGTCAATGCAAGCCCCGGGGTAGACGCAAACGTGCCGGTATAATATCCGTTTAAATCATGGTCCTGCGGTACTGCACCCTTGCCCTGCGCAGTTGTAACCACAGGAATGCCGAGATACTCTGCCAGCTCGACCAGCTCACTGGTTGCATCCGAAATTATTACACCTCCGCCAATTAAAAAAACCGGCCGTTTTGCATTTATAATCATTTCTGCAGCCTTGTCAATAGAGTCAATGTCTCCAAGTATCCTGGAAGAAAAATTATATTTTGCGGGATCCATGGGCTCATCAAGCACTGATTCTGCCTGCATATCCATAGGCAGTTCAATAGCAACAGGCCCCGGCCTTCCGGAGACCATCAGCCTGAGCGCAGTCTCAAGAGTATTCGGCAATTGCCTGATGTCTGTAATCTGGTAAGTCCTCTTTGTCACAGGGTTTGCCATTGTGCCAAAGCTTGAAAGTGAATTCATTTCTATTTCCTGCAGTGCGCCTTTCTGGAAAATATAAGTTGGGCAATTGGATGTAAAAACTGCAAGTGGGATAGAATCATGATAAGCAGTGCCAAGGCCTATAAGGGTGTTTATGGCACCCGGCCCGACTGATGTGATGCATGCCAGGGGATTTCCTGTTGCCCTGCAGTATCCGTCTGCGATGTGTGCGGCGGACTGCTCATGCTTTACCTGTATAAAACTTATCTCATCCTGTCTTTCAAACAGGGCATCTGCAAAAGGAAGATTCCCATGCCCTATAATTCCCGGGACATATGGCATTTTGCTTTTTATAAGATAATCAACAATATACTGGCAGGCTGAATATTTTTTCATTTTTTTAAGCACCTCTTTTTCTAAAAATATAATTTGTTAAATTCTGCTGAATTGTTCAAATATAAATTGCATCTGTTCAATATACCTGATGCTCAATCATATATATTACCGGAGATAGTCAGGAGTTCTATTTATTTTTATAAAACAGCTTGTCAGTTATTTGTTTTTGAATCAATTATTCTGTTGAGCTTTTCCCTGTAATATTTGAATTCTTTCCA
>CAZGTW010000208.1:0-1728 GCA_964528815.1 uncultured Actinomycetota bacterium
AATTGCTTGAAAAATACGAAATGAGCGCGACTTTTATTGCTGATGCTGTAAGAAAGGTCATAAAAAGAAAAGTTAAAGAATAATAACATTTAGCATAACCTGTAATTAAACCGGTAATAGCTTCAGAATTATTAAATATAAGAAGAAAACAAAAATATGAATAATGAAATTGATTTTCTGCGGGATGTTCTTAAAAAAGACGAAAAAGAACACTGGCATCTTTATGAGAAATCTGTGACAACTGTTAATCAAAATACATATTTCCTGTTAAAAAAAAGCAGCAGCCAGTCGCAACCAGCGGGCAGCGGTGATTTCCTTTCCGGAAAAAAAAGTGAGCCTTTTGCCTGGCCCGGAACATTTGGACAAAAAACCCTGGGCATATTTTCTGTAAATAAAGATCATGCAGTTGCCTCAGGGTTTGAGCCGTTTAAGCAATTGCAAATAGTTGATGCGGGCAGTAAAAGCGGCTGGCTCGCCTTTTGTCCTGCTGATTCCAAAAACCTTTCTGCCCTTGCAAAGATGCTGCCCAATTTATCGCCTTCTCCTTTAAAAACAGCACCTTCATTTGGTTTTGGGGACAGACTCGGGATAGCTAACCCCGGCCATATAAGGGCGGTAAATAAATTCAGGGGGATATTGCCTGTATTTGCGCAGCAATCCATAAGAGAGCTTACAAAAACAAGAAGAAGTTACAGGGATGTAATTGATTCCTCTGCATGGAGCGTTTTCCAGGAAGGTTATAAAGGAAAATGGGGTGCTGATGCGGATCATTTAAAATATGAGAAGGACCTTCTTGATGCCATCAAATCCGGCTGCACAATGTTTACAATCGATACATCAGAATATCTCAATGAGGAGCCATTTAATTTAAAAAATGGCAATAATGAAAGCACTGAAAATAAAGTGAAAGATCATAGTTCATGTGAAGGGCAGGATTATCTGAAAAATGCACTCAAAAGATACTCAGGTAAAAAAATAAAAAAGGATAATTATTGCCTCCAGTACAATGATGATAATGTCACAGAGCTTTTTCTCGTATATAACAGGGCAATTGATTTCGTATCTAAGATATATAGCTTCATTAAGGAAAACACTGGTGATTTTGATTTTGAGGTATCATTTGATGAGACAAAGACTGTCACATCCCCGGAAGCACATTATTTTATAGCAAATGAGCTTGCAAGCCGGGAAATAGATTTTACGAGCCTTGCCCTGAAATTCCCCGGAGAATTTTTCAAGGGAATCGATTATATCGGTGACCTAAACGAGTTTAAAGAAGCAATTTTGGTCCATGGAGACATAGCAAAAATTTTCGGGTCTTACAAGATGAGCCTTCATTCAGGAAGTGATAAATTTTCAGTGTACCCGGATTTCTTTAAATACACTTCCGGGAATTTCCATGTCAAAACATCCGGAACAAGCTGGCTGGAAGCGCTGAATGTAATCTCTAAATGCAGCCCTTCACTTTTCAGAAAAATTTACGGCATTGCTTATAACAATTTTGAACTGAACAAGAAGGACTATCATCTTGTCCTTAAACTTTCTGAAATTCCGGAGTCAATTGCAGACCGGAAAGACGAAAACCTTCAAGAATTATTGTTTGACAGCAGAATCAGGCAGTGTCTGCATATATCATACGGGACCATCCTTGATAATCTGGGAGAGCAACTCTACAGTGTCCTTAATGACAATGAGGAAATGCATTACAGCTATGTCTGCGATTACCTT
>CAZGTW010000209.1:0-1713 GCA_964528815.1 uncultured Actinomycetota bacterium
AGTGTTTTTGAGGGCATCATTGCTAAAGGAAAATTGACTAAGGCCCGTCGAGCATGAAATAAGCGCCGTTCCTCCCACGGCAAAATCCTCGGTACCCAGCTCTCCATACTGTATCGCCTTTATATCGAGCCTATCAGCAAATCCAGGGTCATTTATACGGGCAAGGTTTCCCAAATCAAGTGTCGCGCTGACAACTTCTAAACCTGACAGGCCCAAAAGAGAGCTTATATCAAAGCTCAAGTAAGCTTTTATCTGTTCATTGTCACCACTATCACCTGCAATGCACTGTGGAAGTGAACCCCATAGAACACTTCTGGAAGTAACTGATCCGCACAGGGACGTGTAAGGGCCCGTTTCAAAAACGCTTGCAGCCGGTTCTTCAGCATCTTCACCTTCGAATGCATGCGCCATAACATTGGCAGTAACCTTAACAGTTGCATTGCACTCTCCGCCATTGCCATCGGTTACTTTAATATATATTTCATGCAGCCCCATTTCGCCAGGTGACACCCAGCCAAATGCTGCATTGTCATTATCAAGTTTTACTGTCTCCATATTATTGCCGTTGCTGTCTGAGACAAAGTAGGACATTTCATCTCCATCTTCGTCACGGGCCTGTACCTGGAATTTAATGCCTGTATTTACAAGAGTGCGAAGCTCACCGGCCAGGTCAAGTTCGACATCATCTGCTATGACTTTTACAATGACCGGGTCATGATTTTCTGCCTGCTCTGTTTCTTCCTGTTCAGTTTTTTCTGTAACTTCGGCAGAGGTCCCTGATGCGCTGCCCTGGCTGGCTGAAGTGGTATCATCCTGCCCGCCTTCCTTGCTTTCGCTGCTGCTGCCACTTTGGCCCGTACCGGCAAGGTTGAGCCCGCATAAATTACACACTGCAGAGACTGAAAAAAACATTATGAGTGCCAAAATCGCGATTAATATAAATCTTTGTTTTTTAAACATATTGCTCCTTTTATAGTTTCGGGCCAATCAGTTTAAAAATTACAGACCACGGTTTAATATGAATTTAAGAAATGTAATCTTTATATGAAATTATACACAAATTTAAAATCATTTAATATAAAGAAGCACCGGGCAGTGGTCAGAGCCCATAACGTCTGAAAGTATAAGAGAGTTTATCACCCTGTCTTTTAGGCCCTGGCTTATGAAAAAATAATCCAGCCTCCATCCGACATTTCTTGCCCTTGAGCTAGTCTTATAGTCCCACCAGGTATAATGGCCGGGCTCATCGCTAAACATCCTGAACGAATCAAGAAATCCTGCATCAAGGAGGCTGTCTATCCATGCCCTTTCCTCGGGCAGGAAACCTGTATTATTGACATTTTGCTTTGGCCTTGCAAGGTCTATCGGCCTGTGAGCCGTATTTATGTCTCCTGTGACTATTATATTCCTGCCTTCTTTTATAAGGAGCTTTAAGTATTTGAGGAATTCATCGTAGAAATCAAGCTTATAGTCAAGCCTTTTTTTATCCCGCCCGCCGTTTGGCATGTAAGTGTTAAAAAGGATGAAGTCTTTAAAGTCAAGCCAGATGACTCTTCCTTCATCATCAAATCTTGTTATTCCAAAGCCCTGCCCAAAACATGAGGGTTTTATTTTTGAATATATGGCAACTCCACTGTAACCGGGCCTTGTTGCGCATGAGAAATATGAGAAGTATTTGCCAATTGATTTTAGTTCATCAGGGATTTTGTCTTG
>CAZGTW010000210.1:0-1672 GCA_964528815.1 uncultured Actinomycetota bacterium
GTGACCTTCTCTACCGGAGGAACCTTGCCTGGCGGAAGAGCAGTCAGTATCTCATCATTTAAAAGTGTAAGGTATTTGAGTATTGCTGCCACAGGTCTTTTTGCTTTCTGTGCAGTACCTTTGGTTGAATGCCCAACCACACCAACAGGAGTAACTGCGATCTCCAGCCCTACATGACCCTCACATTCTGACCACTTTGAAGGCCTTCCGAAAGAATCCACTGAGCTGTCCATATGGCCACCCGGAACATAAAATTCAGGTTCTGTGTCTACAGCATGTTTCATATCCACCATTTCAGGAAACAATAAAAGACCGACTGAAGTTTCGGCTTCATCTGCATGTGTAAAAGGAGTGTCATATTCTCCACCCATTGCTTTTGTCCTGAAGAATTCCCTGACTGCCCTGTGCCAGTCAATTACCCTGAATATTCCCGGAAGCTGGTATTTTTTTACAAAATCCTGGATTGTCGATTCAAGCATCCAGAGCTGGCCGTGATTATTGACAATTACCTGTTTTCGGAAACCGTCATTCCACAGGCCCAGCATTACATCCATCAGAAATGCCTTTGCAGTATTTTCCTGTATTATTATAGTGCCCGGCATCCCTATGTGATGATATGGATGGACGCCATAATTTAACGGCGGTTGTGCAATGTTGATAGGAGCGCCTTTTTTTGCTGTATACCTTCTTACGCCCTCGAGTATCTGTGTCACAAAAAGCGTATCCATTGCGCTTACCGTATGCTGGCCATGAAGTTCAGAACAGCCCACCGGGATAAATACTATATCATTTTTTCTTCTCTGCTCATTGATCTTGTGCCTTATAGTTGTCTGGATATATGTCCCTTCTTTTGTCCACTCCGGAGGTGAAGGTATCCCGTAATCTGCAAGCACCTTGTCTATTTCGGCATCACTTGCATACCACAATTCATGTTTCATTCTTCCAACCGCACTGTCCTCAAAAACAGGGTCATTTGGATTTTTTCTTTCCAGAAATCCTTTTGTTGCCACTTTTTTCATCCTCTCTTTTTTAATATTGTTTTTATTGCCATAAATTAATATTTAGTAAATCGATTTATTATTTTCAAATATTATATAATAGTCAAATAAATATAGAAAGTAAAAATTTTAAAAAAGAGACATTTTTAAATAGGAGCTTTCATACAGCTTAACTCATTTCCCATTATAAGGCTTGGGTTTATAATGCCTGGCATTTCAGTCGAGGAATTTAAGCGAATAAAAAATTTTTAATAGGGTACGGTCCCTGGGGTCCTTTGCAAACAATATTAGTAAATTGGCAGGTTTTCAGTGCAATAATGACTTGTTACTACAGATTTTGTTAAAACATTATAGTAGATGCCGGTACTTTACTGCCTCTCTTCTTCTTTTTTATCAAGGTTTCTTTCAATAAATTCTTCGGCTTTTACCCTGGCTTCAACCATGGCAAACTTGCTGCGGTCAATTATTTCAAGAAACTTTTCAGCAATTTTACCCCTGAATTTCCTGCCGGTCTGTGGCGCAAAAAGAAGCCCGAGCATAAAACCTGAAAATCCGGCTATTAAGCTCACCACAAATATATTCCTGCAGGTCCTGCCTGTATTGTAATTATTATTTCCCATATCAAAAACATTATAAGTTTATAAAAATCAATGCGCAAGGTATTTTATTACTTC
>CAZGTW010000211.1:0-1663 GCA_964528815.1 uncultured Actinomycetota bacterium
GCTATACAAGAAACGGCAGCTTTTCATTCTTAAGGTAAGCTATGGATTGCGCAGTTGCAACTATTTCCCCGGTGCTTTTTTTCACTGAGAGCTTAAAGCTTGCTATCCTGTTGCTTCTTGTCTCTTCAATTGCTTCCGCAATCAGCACATCGCCTGCAACTGATGGTTTTATATAATTAATGCTTACATTGAGTGCAACTGCGACTGTACCGTACGAGTTTACTGCTGAACCAAACGCCACATCTAAAAGAGAGAAAACAGCTCCACCATGAGTTATGCCGAAAATATTGTCATATTCTTTTTTGACTTCCATTGTTACAACTGAATGTCCCGCGGCCAGCTCCAGTATCTTAATCCCAAAGAGCTTTGCATAAGGTTCAGCCTCTATATTTTCTTTTACTTTGCTTATTATTTTTGCATCAGTCATATTTATACCCTATTCTTCATAAATTTATTTGTGCTGTTACTTAAACTGCCTGTATTGTTTCGTCCTGTTTTTTTCGAAGCTGCATCAGGAATTTGCTGCAGCCAAATTCTATGTCGCTTATTTTGATTGGAAAGTCTTTTTTTACAGGATTTTTTAATATGCTTCCCTGTGCAAGCCCTACAGGAAGAAGGTTTTCCTTTACTGCAGTGCCATATTCATCAATCAAACCATAAATAGTATATCCGCCGATGCCGTCTATTGCCTCCCCTGCGTCAAGATCCCTTTTTGCAACAGTAATGACTTCAGAGATAAGGCCATTTGCAGGAACTATCCAGGGTTGCCTATCAAAATATGCTCTTGCCACAGTAAGGGGTGTTTCAATGCCTGGAATATGGTATGGCCTGTAAAGAAGATAGTTCGGGCCCTGGCCCATAAGCAGGTAATGAAGGAGTTCCTTAATTAGCTTATTTTCTGAAGAAAACACAAGGAAAACCCCCGGTGCCAGATCGCCGATAACAAAATCAACCACACCCTCTTTTTCAAGTATTCCCCCCTGGCTCTTTTTACAGAAAACTGAAAGAAGCTCAGCTATTTTGGCCTTCGGGCTATGCATACCGCGGCAGTCAGGGACAAGCCCTGTCGCATTTGAAAGGCATGCCATCTCAATCATCGACTTGGTCCCGTCAACAAAAGATGTCATCATTTTACCGCTGGAGCCTTTGGTTGAAGCGTAATCTTCAAGGGTTGAGGGATTTGCCTGACGGTCAAGGGGATTGTTTTTGCCTTTACCGGCACATATTACTTTAAAACCGAGCCCATTTGCAAAATCATAAAGTTCCTTTAATGCAGCGGGTTCATCACCTGCTGCAAGAGTGTAAACGAGTTTTTTTTCATCTGCTATTTTTTTAAGTATTGGCCCGACAGTAATATCGGCTTCTACATTTAATGTGATTACGTCCTTGCCGCCCAGCAAAGCAGATAGTGCGACTCCGGCACCTACATCGGTAAAACCTGTGGCGTCTATAACCGCATCTATTTCAGGAATGCGGGAAAGAATTGTAAAATCATTTGTAAAGACCGTCCTGCCTTCAGAAATAGCGTCAGACAACTTGCCATAACTGTCATAGTCCGGTTTTTCTTTTCCTGATAACACATCATCGAGTTCTGCATCCAATATGCCCGGCCGGCCCTGCACTTCTGCAGTAAATATATTGCTTTCACAGACACCAAGCTTGC
>CAZGTW010000212.1:0-1655 GCA_964528815.1 uncultured Actinomycetota bacterium
ATTATGTTAAATACCCTGAAGGTTTTCAATGGCCATCCCTCTGGATAATCCTTATATGTTTGGGCATTACCTTCGGCACTTTTTTCCTTGGTTATTTTGTGTTTAAAAAAATAGAGCCAAGGTTTGCTGAAGAGGTATAGAGGCAGTAATAATGGGGCGATAATGTCAACCTGGAAAACACACCGGGACGGGTCTTAAAGGCCGGGGGTTTCTAAAACAAATTAATCACAAAAATATAAATGAAAAACAGCGGGAGAATTATAAAAAACAATAATAACAGCAATAGCAACTATGCGGTAGAGGTGCATGAAGTCACTAAAAATTATGTGATAAGGCACCAGAAGAGCCCGTCATTAAAAGACAGGTTGCTTAAAGGAAGGGATACTACTGAGGAATTCCTTGCCATTGACGGAGTATCTTTTAATGTGGAGCATAGCGAGACCTTTGGCATTATCGGGTCCAACGGTTCAGGAAAAAGCACCCTTCTTAAGTTGATTGCAAAAGTGCTGCGGCCGACAAGCGGTGAAGTTGTGGTAAACGGCACGGTATCAGCGCTTCTTGAGCTTGGGGCGGGATTTCACCAGGACCTGACAGGACGGGAAAATATATACCTCAATGCTTCAATACTTGGCATGAAAAAAAAGGAAATAAACAAAAAGTTCAATGATATTGTGGAATTCTCAGAACTGCAACGGTTCATTGATATGCCTGTAAAAAGTTATTCATCCGGCATGTATATGAGGCTGGGATTTTCAATTGCAGTAAATGTAAATCCTGATATTTTGCTTGTTGATGAGGTGCTTGCTGTAGGCGACCAGGCCTTCCAGTCCAAGTGTTACAAAGTCATATATGATTTTGTCAGGCGCGGCAAGACCATAATCATTGTTTCACATGACCTTGAAACCATATCTGACCTGTGTAAAAGGGTAGTATTTTTAAAAAGCGGAAAAATAGAACTCATAGGCGATTCCCTGCTTGTTGTAAGCAAATACAGGGCTTATGTAGAGGAACTTGAGAGGGTAAGGATAGCTGAACAGCAGAAAGCTGAACGCAAAAAGATCTTTAAATCTATTATAGACAGCAAACGAAAAGTCGTTGATGCGGAAGAGATTGAAAAGCTTACAAAAATTGACGGGGGGGTTTTTGAAAACAGGTTCGGTTCCGGGGACGCAGAAATCACAAAGATAAACCTGCTTGACTCATCGGGCAATATTATTGATTTCTGTAAATTTGGCGATGATGTCCAGGTGGCTTTTGACGTCAAGTTTAACAATATTGTGGAAAATCCTATTTTTGGAATCAGGGTAACTGACCACCGCAACAACATTGTTTACGGTACAAACAACAGGTTAAATGCTGTGAAGGCAGGCATTTACCAGCCGGGAGATGTTTTAAGGGTTGTTTTCAGGCAGAAAATAAATCTCATAGGCGGAATGTACTATGTTTCTCCTTCTGTAGGAAACAAGGATACCAAGACATACTGCGACTGGGTCATAAATATGATGACAATAAATGTCATGCATAGAAATATCGCAGAAGGTATAGCGGACCTTAACTCATCTGTTTTTATTGATAAGATAATAAACGGCAATGATAAACAATAAAAAAGTAGTTGTGGTAATGCCTGCATATAATGCAGAGAAAACCCTCCTTAA
>CAZGTW010000213.1:0-1652 GCA_964528815.1 uncultured Actinomycetota bacterium
CTTGGATGGTCGGAAATGATTTTTGCAATAATTTCAAACCTGGCAGAAGCAGGTAAGGGAAGGAAGAAAAATACTATAGTCATTATGGGTGACAGGGAAAAAGTGGGCATGGATGATGAAATCAGGGAGCGGCTTGACCTGCCGCGCAATGTGAAAATAGTCTGCAGGCAGGGCGACCCTGTATCAGTAAATGATTTAAAATTGTAAATATACCCGATTCCAAATCAGTTATAATCCTTGAAGATTCGGATTCAAGGGTAGTAAAGGCAATGCTTGCGATTAATAACACTGTTGGCGACATGGAAAAATCCGGAGTCACAATAGTTGCAATGATGAAAAAATACAGGAATTTAAACACGGCACAGATCGCCGGACAGGGACGGGCAAGGTTTGTTTTAAACAAGAAATTCATTGCAGAGCTTATTGCCCATACGTGTTACCAGCCCGGCCTTTCAATTGTATACAGTGACCTCTTAAGTTTTGAGGGAGATGAAATAAACATGAAAAACCTGGAGGAGCTTTCAGGCATGACTTTTAAGGATTCGCTTTTTTCGTTTGATAAATGCTCGGTTATTGGAATCGAATCAGAAGGTATTGTAAAACTTAATCCTCCCATGGACAGGATAATTGCAGGAAAGGACAGGATAATTGCAGTATGCGCAAATGAAAATGAGTTAAAAGTTGCTGCTGCCCGGGAACATGTATCAGATGAGAATATAATAGAGCCGCCTGTAAAAACCGGTTTAAAAGAGGAAAATATACTTATTCTTGGGTGGAACGACAGCGGAAAGATAATAATCAACGAGCTTGATAATTATATTGTTGAGGGGACAAAAATCTCAATTCTTGCAGATTCCAAAATGGTGGATGCGATAAGAGATAAAATCCGGCATTGTGATGAGCCCGGGGTTTTTGATATCAGCGTTAAAAACGCAAAACTCGATTTTTTAAGCGGGGATATTACAGACTATGAATTACTGGAAGATATTGTCCTGAAAAATGATTTTAATCATATCGTTGTCCTGGCATATAATTCCCTGGCTATCCAGGAAGCTGACAGCATTACCCTTATGACGCTTGTGCACCTTCGTGACATTGCAGAAAAAAATAATCTTTCCTTTTCCATTACCAGCGAAATCCTTGATGTGTCAAACAGGGAACTTGCAAAAGTAGCCAAAGTCAATGATTTTATTGTCAGTGAGCGGCTCTCAAGCCTTTTTCTTTCCCAGCTTTCTGAAAACAGCCAGCTCGGGCCCGTTTTTGACGATCTTCTAAGTGATTATGGTTCCGAGATTTACCTTAAGAATATAACAGGTTATGTAAAAACAGGGACACCCGTAAATTATGCCACACTTGTAAAAGCAGCAAGCAATAAAAACGAAGCCGCAATAGGCTACAAGATAGCTGCACAGGAAGCATATGAAAATAAAAACTTCGGCATATACTTAAACCCTGAAAAATCTTCAGAAGTCATATTCGATGAAAAAGACAGCATAATAGTTATTTCAGAAGAAATACTTTAAAAGTCTTTGGATGCGAGGTATTTCACAGACTTCAATTAAGATTTTTGCCAGGTTAAAGTCTGGGAAAAAGCTTAAAAATGCATTTGTTAAATATTACTTGCATTTTTTAAAATTAATATATAATATCTT
>CAZGTW010000214.1:0-1637 GCA_964528815.1 uncultured Actinomycetota bacterium
CTTTTGCATCTTTGTCGGCCCTCAATCCTATATATGAGGGCTGGCGCATTAAGTTATCCTTTGTCCATTCAGCAAATTCAACTTCTGCAACTAAAACAGGTTTTACCCAGTGCGCCTTTATTCCGGTTGCGGGAAGGCTGAAAGGCGCTTTATCTGTAATGTTTTCTGTAAACAACTTATAAAGATAAGTAAGTTCACGGGAGTCAAACCCTGTGCCGACGAGCCCGGTAAAAACAAGCTTTCCATTATAATAAACCCCTGTTATCAGGGCGCCTATGCCAGCTCTTGAGCCCTTTGGCTCGGTATATCCGCAAATTATGACCTCCTGCCTTTGGCGTGTCTTGATTTTTAGCCAGTTTTTACTTCTTGAACCGGGCATATAGGCACTATCCGATTTCTTTGCGATTATTCCCTCCAGATTGTTTTTAGCAGCCTCTTCAAAAAAAGCTTTGCCATCGCCTCCTATATGGCCGCAATATTTGATAAGGCCTGAAAATAAATCAGGGCCGCCAGTTTTTGAATTTTCTTTGTCAAGCATTTTTATTACCGCCTGTAGAATCTGCTTTCTGGCTAGAAGTGGAAGGTTTAGCAGTTCATAACCTTCAAGATAAAGTATATCAAAGACATAATATATTACCGGGTACCTGTTGCTGGCAGGGCTGCCGCTACGAAGGTATTCCTGAAGAAGCGTAAAACTTGACCGTCCGTCAGGCTCAAGTGCAACTATTTCTCCATCAAAAACAGCTTCAATTTTTATTTTGCCCAGAGCTGCTGTAATCTGCGGAAACTGTATGTTAAGGTTTTTTCCATTTCTTGAGTAAAGGGTTGCAATGACGGACTGGTCGTTAGCCTTACTTGTTATTTCTGCAATCGCCCTGTATCCGTCCCACTTTATTTCAAATATCCACCCGCTGTTGTTAAAAGGTTTTTCGGCAAGTGATGCAAGCATGGAGCCATAGGGAGGGTGTTTGCCTGGCACCATTTTTTTAACTGATAAAATATCAATTCCAGCTTTGGCAAGGATTTCATTAAGTGCCGGATTTGTCCCGTCCGGGGCCATTAAAGTTTTTTTTAGGCATTGTGTTTTCTTCAGAGCCGGCAGCCTCATCCGGAGCTTCAAGCTTTGACACGTCCATCTCTGAAGCAAATTCATCATTTTTCTTTATAAGGAGCCAGTCTTTAGGAGAAGCTTTCTTTAACCTTATAAGGGCAAACTCACCTTTAAGCACGTTTCCATTTAGTATGAAAGTCATGTGGCCCTTTTCAAGGCCCTCCTTAAGCAGCTTTTCGCTTTCAGCCCTGCCTTCCGTACCAAGTGCATGATAAGTGCCCTGGTCCCAGATATACACCCTTCCCGCTCCATAATTTCCCTCAGGAATAATGCCCTCAAAATCCCTGTATTCAAATGGGTGGTCTTCGACCATGACGGCAAGTTTTTTTTCTTTCGGGTTTACAGTCGGACCCTTTGGAATTGCCCAGCTTTTAAGGACACCATCAAGTTCAAGCCTTAAATCAAAGTGCAGGCGGGAAGCATAGTGTTTGTGGACAACAAATTTTAAATTATCATTATCTATAGCTGCATCTTGAGCATCAGCACCGCCTGCACTGCCGGCAGGCATTTGAGTTTTGCCATCTTT
>CAZGTW010000215.1:0-1633 GCA_964528815.1 uncultured Actinomycetota bacterium
GGGACCAAGAATCCATGATTTTCGCCATGGACTGGCAGTGGCCTGTCTTAAAAAATGGGCACTTGCAGGAATTGACCTTACTAATATGCTGCCTTACCTAGCTGCCTATATGGGGCACTGCGATTTTAGGGCCACCCAGTATTACCTGCGTCTTACAGCCGATCTGTATCCTCATATAATCAGTAAAGCAGAAGCCGAGTTTGGCTATGTCATACCGGAAGGAGGCTGTTTCTATGAAGAAAGCTGATTTTTCTTATTACTTGACATCATTTCTTGGCAAATACCTGCCTGGACAGAAGAATGCAAGTCCAAACACAATAGAATCTTATGCTGCCACTTTCAAGCTGTTTCTTATCTATTGCCAGGAGAAAGAGAAAATAAAACCGGAGCATCTTAGTCTAAGCTCTATAGACCGCAATACAGTTGTTGGTTTTCTTGACTGGATAGAAAATGAAAGAGGCTGCACCATATCAACCAGAAATCAGCGCCTGGTTCCGCTTCATTCATTTTTTAGATACGTTCAAAAAGAGTCTCCCCAAAATCTCTATGAGATTCAGAAGATACTTGGTATCCATAACAAGAAAGGGCCTAAAAAAGTTATACCGTTTCTTACCGGGGATGAAATGAAAATCCTTTTAGAAAAGCCGGATGCAACGACTAAAGATGGCATGAGAGATCTTGTGCTTCTGGTGGTCCTCTATGACACTGCTGCCCGGGTGCAGGAATTAATTGACCTAAAAATTAAAGATGTCCGTATATCAAATCCTAGTGTCATTACGCTTACTGGCAAGGGAAACAAAAGAAGGCAGGTACCTATTATGGAAAAAACAAAAAAACTACTTGAAAATTATATCAACAATCAAAAAGTTAATGATGGGATCAGCAAAGGCGATAATTATCTTTTTGTAAATCAAAAAAAGCAAAAACTTTCACGATGGGGTATTTCCTACATCATCGACAAATACGTAAAGATGGCAGAAAAGGATCCAAAGTTTAGTGTTGCCTTTCCTGTTACACCCCATGTTTTCAGACACAGCAAAAGTGTTCATTTGCTTCAATCAGGAATCAATCTTATATATATACGTGATTTTCTTGGCCATTGTGACTGCTCTACCACAGAAATCTATGCCCGGGCAGACACAGAAATGAAACGCAAAGCAATAGAGGCCGCTTACAGTGATGTACTGCCGACAAAAGATTTTCCTGTGTGGGCAGATGATACTGATCTGATGATGTTTTTAAACTCTCTCTGTAAAAAATGAGGTAGTTAAAATGGTGAGTGATTTATACAAATACAGGGCAAAACCACACTAAAAACCAATTCACTCACCATTTTACTTTACTCACCATATTGCCTTAAGCTATGGAGAGTGAGGTTTTTCCTGTAAGTTTTTGATTCTTTAAAAATTCTGGATATTATATTTTGAAGAGAGCATTTTGTTAGTCTTTTCCCATGTGCACCCCTGATTAGAGCACTTATATATTTACCGCTTAATTTCCTGTATGAATACATAAGCTTACCCAGATTACTGTTAAAATAGACAACCCTGTTTTTTCTGCCTTTAGAGTTTTTTATGTTAATAGAATTTTCTTTAAAATTTATATCCTCCCAGTTTAGGTTTATAAACTCCTG
>CAZGTW010000216.1:0-1596 GCA_964528815.1 uncultured Actinomycetota bacterium
CAAGAGCTAAAGAACTACTTTTGCCAGAGGACTATGAGATAATTAAGGGTATGGCAGATACCATTGTATTTTTGTCCAAGATAGTGGGTATGAAAAGTGCTCAGGTACAAAAACTTCTTAAAATGCTGTTTGGTACTGTTAATGAAAAGACAAGAAAGGTGCTCAAGGAGAAAAAAGAAAAAGAAGAGGCTGAAAAGAAAGATACTAAAGGTCACGGAAGAAACGGGAAAGACTCCTACAGCGGGGCAGAAAAGATAGAAATACCCCACGAAAACCTAAAAGAAAAAGACAGATGTCCTTCATGCAGTAAAGGTAAGTTATATGATATGGCAGAACCTGCCACACTAATAAGGGTAACAGGTCAGGCTCCACTTGCTGCTAAGGTATATGAAATGCAAAGACTGAGATGCAACCTATGCGGGCAGGTTTTTACAGCAGAAGCTCCGGAGGGATTAGGTGATGAAAAATATGACGCTGCCTCTGGGGCTATGATAGCCCTTCTAAAGTACGGAAGTGGTGTTCCATTTTATCGCCTGGAGTCCCTGCAGGAAAGCCTTGAGGTTCCACTGCCGGCCTCAACCCAGTGGGAGATAGTAGAAGAAGTTGCAGACAAAATTTCCCCAGTATACAGACAGCTTATAGGATGTGCTGCACAGGGTGATATTATATACAATGATGATACTGTGGCAAAAATATTAAATCAGTTAAATATAGCCGATGATAAAAGAGAGAAACGCAAGGGAATGTTTACATCAGGGTTTGCCTCAGTTGCCGGCAATATTAAGATTGCCCTGTTTTTTACAGGGCACAATCATGCAGGTGAAAACATGACAGAAATCTTAGCCAAAAGAAATGATAAGCTTGGCCCACCAATACAAATGTGTGATGGCCTGTCCCGAAACATCCCCAAAGACTTTGAAACAATACTTGCAGCTTGCATTGCTCACGCAAGACGCCGGTTTGTTGATATAAATGAAAATTTTCCAAAAGAGTGCGGCTATGTATTAAAGACTCTGGAGAAAGTATATGCAAATGATGCATACACAAAAGAAAAGAATATGGACCCGGATCAGAGATTAAAATATCACCAGGATAATAGCAGCACTCTTATGGAAGATTTAAAGATATGGCTAAATAATCAGTTAGAAGAAAAAAATATTGAACCAAACTCTGGCCTTGGTCAGGCAATATCATATATGTTAAAACATTATAAGGGAATGACATTATTTCTTCGTGTTCCCAAAGCACCGCTTGATAACAATTTATGCGAACAGATTTTAAAAAAAGCAATACTTCACAGGAAAAACTCACTTTTTTACAAGACAGAATATGGGGCTTATGTTGGAGATTTATTTATGAGTCTTATTCATACCTGCAGTTTATGTAAAGTAAATCCTTTCAAGTACTTAAAAGCACTTCAAGATAATTCTTCACTAATTACAGATAATCCTGAAAAATGGATGCCCTGGAATTATACACGAATGTTAAATGTCGTAGAAGAATAATCTTCAAGTCCAGCAAAAAATGTGATTTCAGTCGTAATTTTTCAAATTTTTCTCGAAAAAAGTCAGTTATGCATGCTTGCCGAAAGGACAC
>CAZGTW010000217.1:0-1554 GCA_964528815.1 uncultured Actinomycetota bacterium
TTTTAAGCTTTCCCTGCTTATCCTGTCAGAGGTTGTAAGTATGCCGTTTACCCGGTTTTGTATAAAAGAATCGATATATTTATCCCCTGATTTTTCAGTCTGGAGCATATCTATGAGCAGCAGGTTATAATCCAGGTTATTTGAACTTTTATAGTTTTCTATCCCCCTTATTATCTCTGTCTGGTAAGGGTTTTTTATATCAAGTATTAAAAGCCCGATATTATTGGTTTTCTTATTTACCAGGCTCCTGGCAATTGCGCTGGGGGTATAGTTTAATTCATTTATAGCGTCCCGGATTTTCTTTGCAGTCTGCTCACTTACATAAGGTTTCTTATTTAAATATTTTGAAACACACGCTTGCGATACATTTGCATGCTTTGCGACTTCCCTGATATTTACTGTTTTTTTAATTTTTGATTCCTCCAGTATTATTCCTGTTAAAGCAGGTTCAAAGCTCTCAAAAATGCTCTTTTTGAACCGGCAAGCGTAAGGTCAGGATCCTCGCCGGACAGTGGTTTTACTTCAAAGATAAGGGTGCTTCCGGGCTTTTTAAAATAACCGATATTTATAAGTGCTTTAATAAAAGCAGCTATTGTATCTATGTCATTTTCACCGCCGCCTGCACCAAACCTGGGATGGTTATCGCCGAAAGCAGGGTGCGTTTTATCCTTTAAAATGCAGTTTCCCAGGTGTATATGCTTTATATAATCTTTTGCAAGTTGAAGTGATTTAACAAAATCTTCCTCAAGTATAGGAAGATGGGATAGATCCAGGAGAAGGCCGAAATTACTGCAATCTTTCCTAACCTCCTTTGCAAAATCAACCGCAACAGATGTCGGGCCTATCAGCCTGTTTTTTGCATATTCCTTATCATCAAATGTCTCTATTACTATATCAAGCGGTTTTACTTTTAACTGGGCCGATTTTTCTATTGCATAGCCGCAGAGTTCCTTTACAGAATCTGCTGCTATTTTTAATTCTTCACTGATGCCTTCTTTACCGGGTTTAAAACCTGAAAGAAGAGTAAAACCTTCAGCATTAAAAAAATAAGCTTCATCAATAAGGGATTTGAATGTTTTTAAAGCATTTTCCCTTAAGTCTTTTTGTGGCGCATTTATGCTCAGATTTTCAGGCAATAATACTGTGTGAGCATCAAATCCAACCCTTATGTTTGCTATCTCCAAAATGTTTTTGACTTTTTGCCTTGCCTGGTCACTTGCAATATGGCATATTTCTATGAAACTGAAAAATTCATCGCTGGCAATGCTTTTTACTTTTTCAATATATATGTTTTCATCCTGGACCATTCCGGGGTAAGCCATAAATGATACAATGCCAATGTCAGTATTGAGGTCTTTTAAAAGCATCTTAATATCTCCTTAAATCATTTTGTAAAAAACTTTATTAAATCGATATACTATTATATATAAATTAAAGTGAAACATGAATATTTATTATTTGTTTGCTGGCATTTAATTTTCTGTGATATCAATTGCTTAGCGAAGCTTGTAATGGTTAAGTGAAGGTTGCTGTAGTATAAAAATTATTTACCGG
>CAZGTW010000218.1:0-1532 GCA_964528815.1 uncultured Actinomycetota bacterium
TGAACTATTATTTATACTTATGCCTTAATAATCTGTACTTCTGAATTCAGATCAGCGACGCCTTCGGCAATGTTTTTGTGTATCACATTGATTGTCATCATATTAATGACCCAGTCGCATAGGTCTTTGTATCCTTATTGCCTACAGAAGGGGAAACATAATAAGTACCGCCAATAAGGTTTATTTTCTGCCTGAAAATAACTTTCAGGACATCCCCCGGCTGGTATATACCGGTTTTGACATTATGTAACCTGTTATTGGTTCCATACACTATGTTGTTGCGGTGGTCAGTTATCCTTATTCCAAAAATAGGATTTTCAACAATGTTGTTAAACTTCACATCAAATGCTACCTGTACATCATCGCCGAACTTGCAGAAATCCAGAATACCGCCGGACGGATCAAGCAGTTCAATTTTTGTAATCTCGGCATCGCCGGAACCAAACCTGTTTTCAAATACCCCGCCATCTATTCTCGACAGTTTTTCAATTTCTTCTGCATCAACTACCTTGCGTTTGCTGTCAATTATAGATTTGAATATTTTTTTTCGCTCAGCTTTCTGCTGTTCAGCTATCCTTACCCTCTCAAGCTCCTCTACATGCGCCCTGTATTTGCTCACGACCTGGATAGAATCACCCATAAGCTCGATTTTGCCGTTTTTAAGAAAAATAACTCTTTTGCAGAGGTCCGATATAGTTTCAAGGTCATGCGATACTATAATTATGGTTTTTCCCCGCCTGACAAAATCATATATTACCTTGTAGCATTTGGACTGGAAAGCCTGGTCCCCTACAGCAAGGACCTCGTCAACAAGTAATATGTCCGGGTTTACATTAACTGCAATAGAAAAACCGAGCCTCATATACATACCTGATGAGTAGCTCTTCACTGGCATATCTATAAACCTGGCAAGTTCGGAAAATTCAACAATATCATTGAATTTCTTGTTTATCTCTTTCTTTTTCATTCCAAGAATAGAAGCATTGAGGTATATGTTTTCCCGGCCGGTCAGGTCCTGGTGAAAACCTGCCCCAAGCTCAAGCAGCGCAGAGACGGTCCCATTTACTATGACTTCACCGCTTGTGGGCCTCAAAACCTTTGCGATAAGCTTTAAAAGGGTGCTCTTGCCGGAACCGTTGGAGCCTATTATCCCGAATGTCTCACTGTGCTCGACCGCAAACGAAACATCATCAACAGCCAGAAACTCCTCAAACGTATCCCTGCCCTTAAGCAGCCTGTCCTTTAATGAAGGACTTTTCTGGTGCCTGATTATATAGTTCTTTGTAACATTTTGGACTTCAACTGCAGAATTGCTGTTTTGTTTATTTTTTTGATTTTTTGCCATATTGGTTCATCAACTTTATGAAGCTACTTTTAATTTTTCCTGCTCTCCTATACTTCTTCAGCAAACCTGGGCTCAATTTTTTTAAACACAAAATAGCCAAGGAAAAAAACCCCGAAAGTAATTCCCAGGCAAATAAGGATTATCCAGAGGGATGGCCATTGAAAACCTTCAGGGTATTTAACATAAT
>CAZGTW010000219.1:0-1527 GCA_964528815.1 uncultured Actinomycetota bacterium
GAGCATGAACATAACTGCAATCTGGAAAACCATAAACCCGCAAAACACAGTCACTGAATCTTCAAACTTTACAATCACCAGAGAATTAAACCATCAGATTATTTCTTCTATTTCATATTCTGTACTGCCCATTTTCCTGTCCACCATAGGTGCAAGCTGCAGGTAAGGATCCTTGCCCCAAATGCATTCAAAGAGATGATGCCCGCCTTTTCTAAGCTGCCAGTGTGCAGGCAATGAATTTGGAAGGATGTTTTCTTTCTTTATCATATCAAGTGAAGCCTTATCTATTGCCACTATATCATCAGACGCCAGAATACCAATATCGGGAACAAGGGAAGGTGTCGACATTCCCCAGCAGTCGCATAAAAGAGTAATATTTGTAAGCATGTTTAAATGAAGAATATTTTCCGGTTTGAAAGTGTTTAAAACCTCTGTTGCCGCAACTGCCATTCCTTCCTGGAAATCCAGGTATTTCTTTCCGGCAAATTTAAGGGCTCCGGCCGGGCAGATTTCTACACAGTGAAGGCAGTATGTGCAGTCATGGATAAATGTTTCATATTTGCCTTCTTTGTTGAATTTATTTGCCCTGTAACGGCATTCTTTTATGCATTTTTCACAATGGGTACATAGAGATTCGTCCCATACTATGCCGCTTCCTGAAGAGTGCAGCAGGTGAAGGTCCTGCCGGGTTTTTTTTGTAACGCAACCCATTGATATATTCTTTATGGCACCCCCAAAGCTGCTGACACCATGGCCCTTAACATGGGAAAAATTAATAAGCACTTCCGCATCATGTATATGGCCGGATACCTGGACCTCTTTTAAAGTTTTGTAATCGACCTTATTTGAGTAGTAATATTTATCAAAAACCCCTGAAACCGGAAACACGGGCGCGCCAAGTATGTCTTCACTGTAGCCCCTGTTTTTTGCATTATTTACACCAAAGTCAGAGTTCGGATAGAAAATATCTGTTATAAAAACATTACCGCCGGCTTCTTTTATTTTATTTACAAGTATTTTTGTAAAAAGCGGATGTATTGTCGTATAGCCGATATTGCTGCCAAGATGCATTTTCAGTACAACTATCTTACCTCTGACCATTTTTTTAAGTGGCAGTTTTGATAGCATCCTGCCGAATTTTGCAGGCAGGGTCTTACGGGCATCAATACTTTCAAAAGCCACTGAAGCAAATTTTACATTTGATTTCTTCATAACTTATCACCTCTATAAAAAAACTTTATTTATCTTAAACAGCCCAATAAAAAAATTGGCAATTATTGCTACCGGCAAAAAATAACTTTGTAAAACATCTGCTTTATTTTTACTGTTTTTAAATATACCAGATACTATAAAAGATGCTCAAGAATTATTTTAATGCCGATGCCTATAAGTATTATTCCACCGGCAAGCTCTATCCTTTTTTTTAAAAATTTCGCTGCTTTGTGCCCGACAAAATAACCCAGCACTGACATGCTGAAAGCAAAAGCGCCGATAATAAGCACTGAATAAACAAGCGGCAACTTCAGT
>CAZGTW010000220.1:0-1519 GCA_964528815.1 uncultured Actinomycetota bacterium
AAAGAAATAGAGGAATATGTAGAAGCGCGTAAAAAAATGCTCAAATAGCATTTTGAAAAAAGAAATTAAATAAGAAATTTAAAAAATATATAAACCAGGCTCTCTGCTGACAGGGCCTGGTTTTTATTATCTTTGCTCCATGCAAAAAAATGTTGCTTTAAAAATATTAGCTATGCCGGGGAAAATGCATAATTATTTGAAGTAAACTGCTAAAAATAATAGAATTAATTCCCATAATGCAAGAATTGTTAAAATCCCGAAATTGGATAAAACGGTACTTCAGGGACTGGAAGAACATCCTGACTTTCGTGTCCCTGCTTGCCATTGCCGCCTTTGGTTTTTACCTTAGGGTAAGAAATCTTGGGTATCTTTCATTCTGGGGAGATGACGGCCATACGGCAATCGGTACATTGAGCATTATAAAATATGGCTACCCGAAACTTCCTTCCGGTAATATACTCTGGCATGGAATATTCGATTATTATCTTAAGGCCCTGCCTGTGCTTATTTTTGGTTTTAAAGAGTTCTCTTTGCGAATAGTAAGTGTTTTATCAGGGACGGGCACAATATTAGTCACATATTTTACAGGAAAAGAACTTGCAAATAAATTTGCCGGTTTTCTTGGCGCGCTGGCAATGTGCCTTTCTACCTGGTATATACAGTTTTCCAGGGAAGCAAGGTATTATTCAGATTACCAGTTTTTTTATGCTTTGACATTTCTTTTCTTTTATCTTGGATTCATTAAGGATAAAAAACCTTTCAGAATACTGGCTGCAGTATTTATGGTCCTTACCCCGCTTGTACACGGGGTAGGAATTACCCTTATCCTGCTTTTTTTACTGCTTATGCTGTACAAAGGCAGGCAGTTTTTTAAAAAAGAAATAATAATACCGTTTATTGCGGTACTTACCCTCGATATCCTGCAGATTGTAAACCAGGTGCTTTTCTGGAAAGTCGGAAGGAGCTTCTATGCAACCGACAGCAGTTTTAAGTCCACTGTTGCTGCATACCTTAAACTTCCTGACCCGTTTTACTTCAAGATACTGGATATAATGTTTCCAAAAATGTTCTGGGTATTTATGTCAGGTATTATTATTCTTATTGTCTTTTCAATATTCATTTCAATCAGGAAAAAGAGCCAGCCGGCAGATTTTTTGCTTAATGAGAATTTTATTACGGTTCGCAATAAGTTCAGGTGGCCCTATAATCTTTTCCTGATACTTGCGGCATTTATACTGACAATAGTTTTGATTTCGCTTGGGAGGATGTACGGACAGCAGCGTTATATGTATTTTTTAATGCCTCTGTTTATAACAGGGTTTTCATATTCTGTATTTTTTGTGTCAATGGCAGCAGCAAGACTTGTGTCCGGTGCAATTTTCCTGTTTAAAAACAGATCAGTTGGCCGCCAAAAGACAGTGCCAGTCAGCAGCAAAGACACAGAAAGGCCCCAAGCTTCTGCGGGCACAGTTATGCCAAAACCTGCAATAATATTTCTCATTATAATCTTCTGTGTGGC
>CAZGTW010000221.1:0-1504 GCA_964528815.1 uncultured Actinomycetota bacterium
GCCGAACTTTTCTTTCATAAGGTAGTATATATTTGTATTATACCGGCTGAAATTAACCCCTTTTATATTGCTTGCAAAGTTGCATATCTCAAAAAGAGCATCAAACGGGCCGGAAGAAGTGTGGACAAAATTATCTGCCACGCTTATTGACTTTATGCCATATTTTTGTGCATTCATATAAAGGATATTCCTTATTGAGCCTGCTGCTGCCTTTTCGGGAAAAGTATCGCCCACAAAATTGCTTCTAAGAGCGGCCCAGTCGGTATCTGTCTGCAGGAGAAAAAGGACTATCTTGCTGTCGTCTGCAGTATAATGCCTTATCTGGTGGGGATTAAATCCGTTTATTATTATGATATTTTTTGTGCCTATTTTATGATGCTGGATATAAAAACCCTCACCCATCCTGAATGAATCTTTTTTGTACCAGAGTTCAGTAACAGTATCTTCATTAAAACCTTCTTCTGTTTCAATAAGCTCATGGCCCCCTTTGATTATGAACCCATCAATGCTGTCAACCGACAGAACTTTTCGTATTTTTTCATAATCTTCATCCTTCAGCAGTTTCGAACCTTCTACAGACATCCTGTTTATAAAACCATAATGCCTTTCAATTATTTTTGCTTCCCTCAGGAAATCACCTTTTAAAGTGAGGACTCCTGAAATATCTATGCCATACTCTTTTATTTTATCAAGTATCAGGCCAAGAAGTGAGTCTGTCTTATCGAAATCCTCAAGGTGGAAAAATTCGGGTTTCAGGAAAAACACTGTTTCGTTTTCTTTTTGGGATTTTTTACATTCATTAATGAGAGTAACACTACGGCGGGAATCTACCGACTGCATTATCTTTTCTTTCAAATTACTGATATCCAATTTTAACACCCTCCGGTTCCAAAAAATTGCACAAATGCAATAACGATTTTAAACTGATTAGGGTAATAAATGCAATACTTATTTTTATACAGGTTTTTTATTTTATTATTGTAATTGGAAACTCATAAATAAAAACCAGGCAGTCCTGTACTTAAGGATTTGTTTTTTATGTGGCGTTTTCTTTTGTATCAGAGATTAAGAAGTAAGCAAATTCTGCAAAAAAATCAGGCTTCAGGCATGCCGGTATATTTTTCTTTCCAAACCCTGTAAAAGTCTGCCTGTGAATAAAAATGTTTTCCTTAAAACAGAAATCCTTAAAGTCTTTTATTGTGAAAAGATGTATATTCGGAGTGTCATACCAGTCATAAGGAAGCAGCTTTGTTTTTGGCATCCTTCCTGAAAAAAGGATGCTGAACCTTATCTGGCAGTATGCAAAATTGGGAAAGCTTATTATAACTTTTTTACCAAGACCTATCATTTGACGGATTGTAACATCAGGTTTATTCATTATCTGTACAATGTCATGGGCAATTACAAAATCGAATGTTTTTTTTGGCCAGTCTTCAAGGTCAGTATTTATATCTCCCTGTATTACAGAAAGCCCGCCTGAAATTGCCTCACATACTTTTTGTTC